>JBOGJW010000417.1:0-5485 GCA_050745245.1 Terriglobia bacterium
GTCCTCCAGTTGCTCGTCAAAGATGATGTCGAACGGGATTCTCGCCTGGATCAGCGTCTGGGTGAAAAGCATAAAGCTCACCGCGGGCCGGTCATTGTTGAACCCCATCGTCGCGTACGAGTAGAGCACCGCTACTTCCGGGACGTTCTCCACCCCGCGGTAGCAGTCGAAATTGTCGTGAAAGAATTTTACGTAGCGGCGCTGCCCGGCGGGAAGCTGGCTGCCGGCGAGCATCCCGCCCACCATTCCGAGGGTCTGGCGGTTAAAGGCCATTGATTCGGCCAACGCCAGGCTGCCCGCGATATCGTGACTCCCAGCCGTGTAGGTCAGAATGCGGCTGTTCAGGATCGTGGCCATTTTGTACGTGCGAATCTTCGAGATGAGGATTCCATCCGCGCTGATTGCGGCGTTGTTGCCTTCCTCCGTCCAGACGAGGTCGAGGTGCGGCACCAGCCCGGGATAACTAGTGCCTTGCACCCAAATCGTATTCACGCCTGCCATTCCCGAGCTGGGGTTGGCAGAAAGAGCGGCTTGAGGATTCAACTCGCGGATCAACGCGCGCATCTCAGCGTAATATGCGTTGAGCTGATAGCAGCGAAAGTCCGCCCACAACTGGAAGAGCGGATCGTTAATTGTGGTGAGCGGGCGGCCGTATTTCGGCGGCAGCACGTACTTCACGTCGGAGAATCCCAGTCGTTCGGTCAGCTCTTCCGGCGAGTGGTTGTTCCTTAAATAGGCGCGGAAGTCCTCAACGGCTAAGGGGTGCTGAAAGATGGCGGGGCGCGCTTGCCAGCTCGTATTGTCGAAGTCCATGTCGTCAGCCTTGAGCTCTTCGATGCCGATGCGGACGACGCGCTTGATGTAGTCCACATAGCCAGGATGCATGAAGTACACGCGCTTGCGGAATGTCTGATCGTCGTAGAACACCGGATCGCCCAGGTAATCAGGAACAAACCACTCCTCAGCCTCGGGCTTCTCTAGCAGGAACGTCTCGTAAGCAATCGTGCTTCCCACATAAAGCCCTACCCTGATTTCATACTTCTTCAGAAGCGCTGCAAGGCTCTTTGCCGCGGCGATGTGGTCCTTCTCGGCCACCAGCCCAAACCCTTTGAAGAAGTGGATAATGGCCATCGACACGCCGATATCCTTCAGCCTGCTTACAGCGCGTTCGCTCGAGTCCTTTCTGTCCTCGGTCTCCAGCCACACGGGTTCTCCGCCTTCGCGCGTCTGAAAAAGAGGTATGCTATCCCAGTTGCCGACGATGACGAGCGGCCGGTTGCCAAGCCAGGCGGGGTTTGGGGCTGCGAGGCCGGTTTGGGGTGCGCCGCGCAACAAATCCGGCGATTGCGCCAGTGTCAGGCCTGTGGCCACGGCGCCTATGAAGGTTCGACGATTCACTTTGGTGCTCCTGGGTAGGATTTCGTAGCGACACCGCCCCGCCGACTGCCGGATAATACCGGCGTCGGAACGCATTGGAATTGCCCGCCGGGGACAGTCGCCCTTTCTATCATCGCAGGCGCGCGATGTCAACAAAAGAAACGAATCTAGCGGCGGGTTTACCCCGCCAGCCCCAAAATGGCGGAGTAAACCCGCCACTATCATGAAACGGCCTGATTCGAAGCTCTACTCCCGGTGGTCGCAGGAAATGCGGCGCTGCCGATGGTTTCGCCCTGGAGACCGCATTGGCATTGGCGTCTCCGGAGGCCCAGACTCGATGCTGCTGCTCAGCTTCATGCGGCAGCTCGGGGTGGAGACGGGTTTCCTGCCCTCGGTGGTCCACTTCAATCACCACCTGCGCGGTGAAGCGGCCGGCGAGGATGAAGAGTTCGTAGCGGCACAGGCCGGGAACGCCGGGCTGGAATTCATTCGCGGCGAGGCGCCTGTGGCGCGGATCGCCCGCGAACGCCGGCGCAACCTGGAGGCTACCGCGCGTGAACTCCGGTACGGCTTCTTCTTCGGCCTTGTCCGGCAGGGCAAGGTGGACAAGCTCGCAACGGCGCACACGGCCAACGACCAGGCTGAAACGGTTCTCCTGCGGCTGTTCCGCGGCGCCGGGGCTCGCGGGCTAGGCGGAATTCACCCCGTTCTCGGCGCAACGGTCTTCCGGCCGTTCCTTGGAATCACCCGCGTAGAAATCGAGGAAGAGATCGCGCGCCGGGGCGTGCCCTTCCGAGTGGACCTCACCAATCAGAACCTGCGATTCACCCGCAACCGAATTCGTCACGAGATCCTGCCGCTGCTCCAGCGGCAATTCAACCCTGCCATTGTGCCAGCGCTCAAGCGCTTTGCGGACCGATCCCGCGAAGACGAGGAATACATTGACGCGCAAGCGCAAGAGCACGGCCGTCCTTGGCGAACCCGCGAGCAAGGGGTAGAAAAGATCCCGCTCCGGCCGCTCGCCGAATTTCATCCGGCCATTGCCAAAAGGGTGCTGCGCCAGATGGTCCAGTCCCTCAGTGGCGGTTCGGGCGCGCTTTCAAGCCGGGAGTTGGAGGAACTTCCAAGCCTCGCCGCTTCGCGTCAGGGCGCCGCCAGGCTCGACTTGGCCTGTGGGCTGGTGGCCCGCCGTGAGCTCGACTGGCTGGTGATCTCAAACCCGCGGAACGGCCCGAAAAGGCAAGATTACACCTTTCAGATTCGCCCGCCCGCCGAGATCAGCCTTCCCCAGGCCCGTCTAAAGTTCAGCTTCCGTATTGCCGAAAATCATGAACGTAGCCGCGCGGAATCGCGGTACAATTGGTTGGGGTGTGTTTCGATTGATTTTGAAAAGCTTAGCGCTGATCTGGTATTGCGCAACTGGAGAGAGGGAGACCGGTTTCAGCTCCCCGGGCGCAGCCGCCCCGCAAAACTAAAGGAGATCTTCCTGCAGCGCAGAGTGCCGGGCGAGCTCAGGCGAAGCTGGCCGGTTCTCCTGAGCGGTGAAAGCGCTATTTGGGTTCGCGGGTTTCCGCCGGCCGACCGAGTAGCAGCGACACCGGCGTCGCGTCGCGTCCTTATGATTGAAGAGCATGTGCTGGACGTCCTTCCCACACGGGAGCAGTCGTGAGCGCGGCTAGCCGCGCAGCGTTTACGGCGGCTCCAGGCGTGAAATCCTCATCCCCGATTGTGCCTGGACCGCGGGTAGTGATTACCGCGGAGCAGATCGGGAGGCGAGTTCGCCGTTTGTCCCGCGAAATTGATGAGGATTATAGCCAGGGTACCCTGCACGTCGTAGGCGTTCGCGAAAACAGTTGTACCTTCGTGGCGGATTTTGTCCGCCTGCTGCACTGCCCGGTTGTTTGTTCTTTCCTGAGTGTGGCTACAGAGGATTGCTCCTGGCACGGGTTCCCCTTGAGGCATATCACCTGCACTCCCCGGCCTGCCGTCGAGAACAAGGACGTGCTCCTGGTGGACGGAATTTTGCAGACGGGCGTCAC
Source organism: Terriglobia bacterium (assembly GCA_050745245.1). Classification (GTDB taxonomy): domain Bacteria; phylum Acidobacteriota; class Terriglobia; order UBA7540; family UBA7540; genus RH2-MAG17b. The sequence continues at coordinate 3,417 of JBOGJW010000417.1, forward strand.
GCTGGAGTTTCTGCTCAGTTCGGTTCAGAGCCGTGGCCCAAAGTCCGCGCGAACGGCCGTCTTGATCGAGAAGTCGAATTACAAGCGCGCCGGAAACGTGCCGGATTACGTCGGTTTTAAGACGCGCGAGGACTTTCTCGTGGGCTATGGGATCGCGTGCGAGGGGACATACCGGGAATTGCCCTATATCGGCGCGTTGGAAAGGCCAGCGCCGCGCTGACGAGCGTGGGGCGGTACCCAGAAGTTGGATTAGCAGCCGGGCCTCGCTGTCCCAGGGTGGCAATAAGCGGCATCTAATCGGTTGAAGGTCTAAGGAGCAGGGCGGCTCTAAAGGAGTAGCTGCGGTGTCGCATCGCCGAGATTTTTGGGAAATCCGGCTGTGAGAATGCCGCCGCTTCGAAAGGGTTTTAAAGGGGCCGCTGCCTCGGCCGCAAGTCCGGCATACAACCGGATGCGACAGGCCAGGCGGCAGGAGGTAACAGGGTGAATTCAGCCGTAAAGAACATCATTTTTTGGGTGGTCATGGTGGCAACGGCTCTGCTGCTTTGGGCAGTGGTGAGGTCTACGACGGCCGAGCACCCCGCGCAGCTTACCTTTACCCAATTCACCTCCGCCATCGGCAAGGGTGACGTGAAGGACGTCACGATCAACGGCACTGAAGTTTCCGGCGTGAAGAAGGACAACTCCAAGTTCAAGACGATCATCCCGGCCAACTATCCGGACCTCTACAAGGAGCTTGAGGCCAAGGACGTCAATGTAACCGTGAAGGATAGCTCCAGCAACTCCTGGCTCTCCTGGGTAGGGAACGGCATTCTTCCCCTGATCATCATCGTAGGCGTGTGGATCTTCTTTATGCGCCAGATGCAGAGCGGCGGGAACAAGGCGCTCTCGTTCGGGAAGAGCCGCGCCCGCATGCTTTCGACTCAGCAGAAGAAGGTGACGTTCAAGGATGTCGCCGGCGTCGATGAGGCCAAGGACGAGCTTCACGAAATAATCGACTTTTTGAAGGAACCCCAGAAGTTTCAAAAGCTGGGCGGACGCATCCCCAAAGGGGTTTTGCTGGTGGGTCCTCCGGGAACCGGAAAGACCCTTCTTGCCCGGGCGATTGCGGGCGAGGCCAATGTGCCGTTCTTCTCGATCTCCGGCTCGGATTTCGTCGAAATGTTCGTGGGTGTCGGCGCCTCGCGCGTGCGCGACTTGTTCGAGCAAGGAAAAAAGAACGCCCCCTGCATCATCTTCATCGACGAGATTGACGCCGTTGGACGGCATCGCGGCGCCGGGCTGGGCGGCGGCCACGACGAGCGCGAGCAAACGCTGAATCAGCTTCTGGTTGAGATGGACGGCTTTGAATCCAACGAAGGCGTTATCCTGATCGCCGCGACCAACCGCCCGGACGTGCTTGATCCGGCGCTGCTTCGCCCCGGCCGCTTTGACCGGCGCGTCGTGGTGCCGCGCCCCGACGTGGGCGGCCGCGAAGGCATTCTGAAGGTTCACACTAAAAAGATTCCCCTGTCGGAGGACGTGGACATCAGCGTTCTCTCGCGCGGAACGCCCGGCTTTTCCGGCGCCGACCTGGCGAACCTGGCGAACGAAGCCGCGCTCCTCGCCGCGCGCGAGAACCGGCGGCAGGTGACGATGTACGACTTCGAGGCCGCCAAGGACAAGGTGCTGATGGGCTCGGCGCGCAAATCGATGATCCTCTCTGATGAAGAGAAGAAAACCACCGCGTATCACGAAGCGGGCCACGCGCTGGTGGCGCTGACGGTGCCCTACGCCGACCCACTCCATAAGGTGACGATCATCCCTCGTGGCATGGCTTTGGGCTTGACCATGCAGTTGCCGGAAGATGAGCAGCATACGGTCAGCAAGGATTATCTGGAAACGCAGTTAGCCATCCTGATGGGCGGCCGTTGCGCGGAAGAGATCTTCCTGAACCAGATGACGACCGGTGCCGGCAACGATATTGAACGGGCAACGGAACTGGCCCGCAAAATGGTCTGCGAATACGGAATGAGCCGCCTGGGACCGCTGACTTTCGGCAAAAAGGAAGAGCAGATTTTCCTGGGCCG
>JBOGJW010000418.1:0-5395 GCA_050745245.1 Terriglobia bacterium
GAATGGATCTTTCACCGGAAGCGCAATAATTTCCGTTGACGGATTGCCCTCGCGCGTAAGGCGCTGGCGCCACTCTCCCGTACCCGGCGCCGGAAAATGCGACCACGCCCAGTCCGCCACCCGGCCATGCCACTCAAGGCACCACGTCTGCCCCGTAAGCTGATGAGCAAGCAGCGTGGCGTAGAGGGCCTCAACGTGCGGCCACCAGAGCTTCTTTTCGGAGTGCGGAAAGTAGGGCTCCCGGCCTTCGACATCCCTTGAAAGGAACAGGCCGCCCCAGTCCGGGTCCCACCCGAGCTCTAAATGCCAGCGGATAACTTCCGCCGCGCGCTGGATCATGCCGTCATCTCCGAGGCGGCGTGCGGCGTGCATCACGAACCACATGGACTCGATCGCATGCCCCGGCATAACGAAAGTGCCGGCAGTCGGTGGCAGCTCTTGGTAATCCGTGGAAAGGAATTCCAGCAGTGCGCGCCGCCGCGGGCGCACGAAAAAGTTCATGATCCGCGAGACGTACTCGTGCAGCGGTGCATCAAGGCTGCGATCACCCGTCGTCAGCGCCAGCTCGTTCGTGACTTCGGTCATGATCATCGGGATGCCGTGGCATTTCGCCCCCGGCGGCAGCGGATACGGCGCGGTTTCGTGGAAATCCGGCTCTTCGATCCGCCGCCGGACACGCTCAAACGTCTCGCGCGCCACCGACAGCGCGGTCTCATCGCGCGTGGCGCGGTAATATTCGCTCAGGCCGTACACCGCGAAGCAGTCCGAATAGATGCTCGTTGCTCCGTCGATGATCTCGCCCTCTCGGGTGGTGCGGTACACCCATCTCCCGCGCTCGTCCCTCCCGTGCGCCATGAGAAAACGCACCGAATTTTCCGCTGCTTTCAGGAACTCCGGGCGCGGCTCAATGCGGTTGTACAGCGCCGAGAAGGTCCATACGGAGCGCGCCTGGGACCAGATGAACTTGTCCCCGCTCTCGACCGAGCCATCGTCTCTCATGCAGGAAAGCACGCCGCCGTGCTTCCAATCGATCCCGTGCCGGAACCAGAACGGTACGACATCATCGAGCAGCAGGCTGCGATAGCGGTCGTAAATGGCTGTCGTGTTCATAGTCTTCAAAACTTGTAGCGGCCGCTTTATGCCGTCACGTTAGGCCCTTCAGAGCTGGCTGGCGACTCAACGCTGCCCCTACCTCGCTCCCCAGTTGAACCGCAGCCCGATGCGCGCGAGCAGCGGCGGGCCGAGTTGGGTGTAGGGCACTCGCGCCACCTCGTAGCGCTGATCGGTCGCATTCTCCACTGCGCCATAAACCTCGATCCGGCTTCCAAACCGATGCGAGGCAAAAACGTCCATCGCAAAAGCCGGAGCCAGAGGATAGTAGTTCAGGTCATCGTCGTATTGTACTCCGGTGTAGCGACCCTGCACGGCGAGCGCGATGATTGGTCTTGCGTAGCGCACCTGGAATGTAAATGCGTTGCGCGGAATCTGCGGGACGAAAAGCCCCTCGAGCGCGCGATTCGCCGGAAAGCTCAGCACCGTCGCATCAACATACTGATAGCCGCCGGAAACGATCAGGCCAGGCCTGAGCTCGCTTTCCGCCTCGACGTCTACTCCCTCAGAACGCGTGCTGCCCAGGTTCTCTCTTTCGTCGGTGATGAGGCTCGGCGTCGATTGCAAAGTGACGTTGGCGATGGGCTGCCGGACTTCACTCCAGAAGAACGAAGCGTGGACACGCAGCTTATCTCCGTGCGGCGTCCAAGCCGCGCCTCCCTCCGCCCCAGTGAGGCGTTCCGCGCCCAGCGTGCTATTCGCCAGCGTCAGCACGTTGCCCACGCGAAACGGCCGGTAAAGCTCGTTCAGAGTGGGCGCGCGAAAGGCGCGGTAAGCCGCGGCATAAAGCGAAACGGAGGGAGTGAGCTGGCGCAGCGCCGAGAGGCGCGGGCTGAACGCCGACGCCGAGCGAGGCGGAAAATCGGTCACCTGAAGCGGACCAGACGAGGCAAGCGGACGCGTGACGGAAAGCGCATTGTAGTTCCGCCACGAGTCGAGGCGGCCGTTGACGGTGAAGATCCAGCGGGAGCCGGCCCGGATAATATCTTCGCCAAAGAGCCCGCCGATGTTCTGCCGCCCGCCCGCGCCGGTGGCGGAGTTCACCCGCCCCGCCGTGTATTTCAGCTCGTTGCTCGCGCCGCGCACGTTCTGTCCATCCGCGCCGGCGACGAAAGTTTGCCACGAGCCCCAGCCCTTCGTCCACTGGGCCGAGAAGCCGGCCTCCTGCGCCGGGACGCGCTGAAGGTCCGTGAGCGCCTCCGAGTTCCGCGAGGCGGAGACGGCGGAAAAATTCTGATCCAGGAGCTGAGCTTCACCGTAAGCCCGCAGCGAAATTTTGCCCAGGCTCGTATTTTGCGAATCGAGCCCCGCCGCAAGCTCCCGCAGGTGCGTGCGGTTCGTCTGAATGGGCGTTCCGTTCTTCCGCGCTTCCCCAAGCACCGAGCCGCGGAGAAACACTCGCGTGCTGCGGGAAACCTGCCGGCGAAGCGTAAGCGTGCCGTCAGTATGGTTCGACCCCGCGCGCGTGTCGATGTTGCCGCGCTCATCCGGCGCGGTGAGAATGTAGCCGTCCGTGTTGAACGCCTCCGCGCCCAGATCGACGCCCCATTTTCCGGAAACGATGCTGCCCCAGAATGAGGCGTCGGGCGTGTTCTCGTTTCCGTAAGAGGTGTCGAGCGAGAACTCGTCCTGCCGAGCGCGGCGCGTAATGATGTTAATCACTCCGCCCAGTGCGTCGCTGCCGTAGAGGTCGGAAGCTCCTCCTTGCGCCACTTCGATGCGCTCGACGGCTTCTCGGGGGACGCGATCCCAGTAGACCCAGCCGCCGAACGGGTCATTCAGCGGAAAGCCGTCTTCAAGCACTAGCGCGCGACTGGCGCCGCTAGCGCCCTCGCCGCGCAGCGAAACGCCTTGCGTCGTAGGATTGGCTGTGCGGCTGCCCGTGCGGCGAAACAGCGAAAACCCGGGCACCTGCCGGAGCGCGCCATCCAGTGTGAGCGCGGCGGTCGACGCCAACTGCGCCTGCGAAAGCACCACAACGCTCCCGGCGGTTTTGCCCACCAGCATCGTGGTGCGGGCTGCCGTCACCGTCACCTGCTGCGCCAGGCGCGCCAGCGGAAGCACCACCACGATGCTCGACTCAGCCTTTCCGCCGCTGTTCCATTCCCGGCGCGTGACGGCGAATCCGGGCGCGCGCACACTGATCGAGCCGGAGCTTGCGCGGAGGTTCTGAAACACGAAGCGTCCTTGCGAATCCGTGCGGGTGGAGAGCAAACGCGTGCTGGTCTGAAGCTGGACGCCGGCCCCGGCCACGGGATTTCCCGTCTGGTCCTGCACTGTCCCATCGACCAGGTAATGCATGCTCGCCGGCCCGGCCTGCCCAATTTGCCCGGCCTTCGCGCATTGGCACAAAAAGAGGAGTGCGACTGCCGCCAGGAGCAAATCGACTTGCAGTCTCCGCAACTCATGAAAATGGCCCCTCACCCGTACCTCTTCTGTAGCGGCGGCGGCAAAGCCGCAACCACATCGCAATCAAAGGGAACTGTCATTCTGAGCGAGCGAAGAATCCCTGTATTTTTTGCAGCGGAGCGAAATGCGGGTATTCTTCGCTTTGCTCAGAATGACCCGCTCCAAAATGTTTGCTGTAAAAACAAGAAATTGCGACCTTGCAATGCAGTCGCTCATGTCGCGGTGGACACCCCGAAGGACGAAAATGACCCTCACCCGCCCTCGTCCCTCGGGCACCCTCTCCCCAAGGGGGAGGGCTTTAGCTCCCTGTGGACTCACGCCCTCTCCCGTGGGAGAGGGTGGCGAGCAGAGCGAACCGGGTGAGGGGCGTCTGACCGAAATTTTCGGAGCAGACCTCCGTTTTTATCGCAAATCATCAATCGGCCGCATCCTTCAGCATGGCGGCGGCGTGCTTGAGCACCGCATCGGTGATCTGGCTGCCGGAGAGCATCCGCGCGAGCTCCGCGGCCCGGTCTTTCTGCGCGTTCAAATACGTCACCTCGGTGATAGTCCGCCCGCCGCGGTCGCGCTTTTCGACGCAGTAGTGGTGGTTTGCGAAGCAGGCAATCTGGGGAAGGTGCGTGACGCAAAACACCTGGGACGTTTGCGCAAGGCGCTTCAGCCGCTGCCCCACGCACTCGGCCACGCGCCCGCCAATGCCGGCATCCACCTCGTCGAAGATGAACGTGCGGCTGCCCGGCGCAACCCGGCGGTGCTCGGAGTTCCCGTCTGCAGCTTTCCAGGCGTTTTCGGCGACGGCGGTCTTGAGCGCCAGCATCACCCGCGAAAGCTCTCCGCCAGAGGCGATCCGCGCCAGCGGCCGCAGGTCTTCGCCGGGATTGGGCGAGATGCGGATTTCTATCTCATCCACGCCCTGTGGCCCGGGCGCTCCTCGCGGCGCGAAGGAGAACTCGAAGCGCGCCTTTTCCATGCCGAGCTGCGACAGTTCGGCGCGCACCTTCTTTTCGAGCGCGCGCGCCGCGGGCTGGCGCTTTTCCGAAAGCACTTCAGCGGCGGCCCGGTACTCCGCTTCGGCGGACTCGATTTCCCGCCCGAGCGCGCCTCGCCGCTCATCGGTGCATTCGAGCCTCACGAGGTCAGCTTCGGCGCGAGCCGCGTAGGCGAGCATCTCGTCAGTCGTCTTGCCGTACTTCCTCTTAAGGCGGTCGATCTGTGCGATTCGATCTTCTATCTCTTCCAGGCGGCGCGGATCGGCTTCGAGCTTGCCGAGGTAATCTCGCACGCAGACGGCGAGGTCCTCCAGCGTTGCGCGCACCGAGCTGAGCGGCTCCATTTGCGGCGCTAGCGCGGAATCGTAGCGGCCCAGCTCATCGAGCGCCCGCGCTACCAGCCCGAGGCGCGAGCAGACGGCGCCTTCCTCCTCGTAGAGATTCGCGAACGCGGCAGACGCAGCGACGCGCAGCTTCTCAACGTTGGCGAGCAGCCGCTTTTCGCTCTCGAGCCGCTCGTCCTCGCCCGGCGCGAGACGAGCGTTGCGGAGTTCCTCCGCCTGGAACCGGAGCAGGTCAAGCCTGCGCAGGCGCTCCTGTTCGTCGCCTGTGAGCTGCGCCATCTCCTCGCGAAGCTCGCGGCAGCGGCCGAAGCGATGCGCGACCTCAGCCCGGAGCGCAGCGGCGCCAGTGAAGTCATCGAGCAGTTGAAGCTGCGCCCCGGGATCGAGCAGCGCTACGTGCTCATTCTGAGCGTGAATCTCCGCCAGGCAGCCGGCGAGCTGGCGCGCGGCCGCAAGCGTCACCGGCTGATCGTTGACGAGCAGGCGGCTTTTGCCCTCGGCAAGCACCTCGCGGCGCAGGATGATCTCATTTTCGCCGCTGCC
>JBOGJW010000419.1:0-10994 GCA_050745245.1 Terriglobia bacterium
ACTCAGAATGACACGCTTCAGAATGTTCGCCCAAAACTCAATTACACCTGGGCCGCAGCATCGTGTTGGCAAGATACCGTCGCTAAAAATTTTCCTTCAGCACGACCCTTCGTCCCTGAAGCTGCACTCTCTCCTCGGCCACCAGCCGCACCGCCTCGGGGTAAATCCGGTGCTCCTCCGCCAAAATGCGCGCGGAGAGCGACTCCACCGTGTCATCATCGCGCACCGGCACAGCGGCCTGGAGGACCACGGGGCCGGAATCAACTCCCTCGTCTACAAAATGAACCGTGCAGCCGGTGAATTTCACTCCGTACTCCAGAGCTTGCCTTTGGGCGTCGACCCCGGGAAATGCCGGAAGGAGCGAGGGGTGGATGTTCAGGATGCGCCTGGGGAACGCCTTCACAAACTCGGGGCTCAGCACACGCATGAAACCCGCAAGGCAGAGGTAATCCACGCGCGCCTCTTCGAGGGCCGCCCGCAGGTCGCGCTCGAACTCGGCGCGAGGCTTGTTCGCTGACGGGATACAGCGCGCAGGCAGCGCCATCTCGCGGGCTCGCGTGAGCCCCGGTGCGTCCGCGCGATTACTCGCCACCAGCGTGATGCGCGCCCGAATTGCGCCGTCGATTACCGCGCGGGCGATCGCCTCGAGATTGGAGCCGCGCCCGGAGATGAGGATGGCAAGATTCTTCATTGCGGGCGTAATCGCCTACTGCACCGCCAGGTTCACGCTGGTGCTGCGGCTTACTGCAGAAGATGACGACGAGGACGAGCCGCTCGAAGATGGAGTATACGTTCCGGTGATGGTCACCGCATAGACTCCCGAAGCCGAGCCCGTCGGCGCCGGATTACTCCCGACAAATCCGTAATAGCCAAGATTGCAGGCTGCGAGCAGAATGGCGAGGACCAGCGCCAGGAAGAGCCACGCCTCCCGTCGCCGCGTGAGGCGGGCGACCAGTGCCAAGCCGATTAACAGACTCAGAAGAATGATGCCCCAGGCGAGCGCGCCCCATCCGCCCGGAGGCGCGTGTGGGCGCCCGGCTGGCGGAGCTGCGCCGGTCTTTGTATGAGCGGTTGTCGTGATGGTGAGCGTTGAGGTCACCGCGCTTGCGCCGGGTGTCACACTGCTGGGAGAAAACGTGCAGGAAGAAGATCCTGGCAGGCCGGAGCTGCAACTCAGCGCAACCGGATTGCTAAAGCCGTTGACCGCCGCGACGCTTACCGTGTACACGGCCGACTGCCCTGCGGCGACGGTGTTCAACGAGGGCGTCGCGGAGAGAACGTAATCCTCAAAGCTGATTGCAGCCGACGAGGTCGCGGACTGATTGCCGTCGCTGCTCGCGCCCGTGAGCGTGAAGGTTACCGGGTTGGTCGACGGACTTGATAATCCGCTTACCGTCATCGTGCTGGTTTGCCCCGGAGTGATTGAGGAAGGACTGAACGAGCAGGTGACTTCGCTCGAGCAGGATAGGGTGATTGATCCGCTGAAAGATGACAGCAGGCTCGCGGCGGTGACGGTGAGAGTGGTGGACCCGGTCCCGACCACGATAGGTCCGGATGGCGCTGCGGATGACACGGAGAAGTCGGCAAGCGCGGTTCCGTTCAGATCCACCGTAGGCGCGGTGCCGGAGGCGTTGTCGGTCAGGCTCAGCGCGCCGCTGTTGCTCGCCGTGGTGCTCGTCGAAGAAGAAGAGGACGATGAAGAGGAGGTGTTGACCGTGGGGCTGAAGGTGACGTTGATCGAACAGCTTTTCGACGCGGACAGGGTCGAAGGGCAGTTGTCCGTCTCGGTGAACGAACCGGAGATGGTGATCTTCGTGATCGTCAGGTCGGCGGTGCCGGTGTTGGTGAGCGTCACGGTTTGCGGGGTGCTGCTGGTTCCGATGAGCTGGCTGGGGAAATTGACGAGCGTGGACGAAAACGTGGCCACCGGCGCTGGGGTTACGCCCGTGCCGCTCAGGCTTACCTGCTGGGGGCTGCCCGCCGCGTTGTCTGTAATTGATAGAGTACCCGTTTCGGCGGCGGTCTGAGTGGGCGTGAAGGTGACGCTCACGGTGCACTGCCCGCCGCCGGGAGCGAGCGAGCTTCCGCAGGTATTGGCCTGCGAAAAATCGCCCGAGGTAGAGATGTTTGAGATGGTGAGCTGCGCGCTTCCCACGTTGGTGAGCGTCACGGTTTGCGCCGTGCTCGCCACATTCAGCCCCTGGTTGCCGAAGTCCATCTTCTGCGGGTTCAGGGCAAGGCCGGGCGAGTTGCTAGGGCTGATTTCCGCGACGAAAGCGTTGCCGGAGGTCCCGGCGCCGGCATACGAGGCTTGGTAAGCGCCGCTCATCATCGGAAAATTCGACGAAGCGGTGGTCCCGGCGACGAAAGCATCGCCGGAGGAGTTGACGGCGATCGCCTGCCCATAATCAGGACCGCTGCCGCCGAGATATGTGGAATACACCAAGCCACTGCCCTGCGGGTTCAGTACGCTGACAAACGCATTCGAGCAGGTGGACGCGCAGGCGCCCTCGCCAATAGCCGCCTGGGATGGGTTCTGTACCGGGAAATCGGAGGATGATGTTGATCCCGTAACGTAGGCGTTTCCGGAGCTGTCCACGGCAACGCCGTTCCCCTGCTCGTTCTGGCTGCCGCCGAGCAGCGTCGCATACACCAACGCCGAGCCGGAGGCGTTCAGCTTGGCGAGAAAAACGTCGGCGCCTCCGGCCGCCGTCATTTTGTAGGCGCCGGGAGTTGCGGGAAAGTCGCTCGACTGCGTCGATCCGGTGATGTAGGCCTCTCCCGCGGAATCGACAGCCACGCCTAGTCCGCGCTCCTCACCCGTGCCGCCCAGATAAGTGGAGTAGGCGAGCGCGGAGCCGCCCGGGCTGATTTTGGCCAGAAATGCGTCCCCGGCGCCCGCGTAGGAACCCTGAACCGGGTTTTTCGTCGGGAAGTTGCCGGAGAAGGTGAAGCCGGCGACATAAGCTGCGCCCGAGCCATCCACGGCGATGGCCTGGCCCGAATCCGCTGCCGAGCCGCCGAGGAAGGTGGAGTAGACCAATCCGCTGCCTTGCGGATTCACCTCGGTGATGAACGCGTCGGAGCCGCCAGCGAGCGAGCCCTGCAGAGCTGAAGCAACCGGGAAATCCGAGGATTGCGTCGAGCCCGTCACGTAGGCGTCGCCCGCGCCATCCACCGCGATGCCCTGCGCGAAATCGCCTGACGAGCCGCCCAGATAAGTGGCGTAGCCCAGCGAAGACCCGGAAGAGTTGAGCTTTAGCACAAACCCTTCCGAGTTGCTGTTGCCATGATAGGTCTTCGAAAATGCGCCCGAAGTAGCCGGGAAATTCGCCGACGATGTTGAGCCGATTACGTAAGCGTTCCCCGATGAATCGACCGCAATGCCGGTGCCCTTATCGGAGCCAGTTCCACCGATGTAAGTCGAGTAGATCAGCGAGGAGCCGGACGGGTTGATCTCAGTTACAAAAACGTCGGTGGCGCCGCCGCTGGATTTTTGCTCCGGGCTCGCGGTGGGGAAATTTGTCGAGCCGGTGCCGCCGGTGACGAACACGTCGCCCGAGCCGTCAACAGCGAGCGCATTGGCCGTATCGCCGCCGCTTCCGCCGAGATAGGTGGAATAGACGAGCACAGGATCAATCATCAGCGGTTTCGAGCGGTCGTACGCCCCTAGCGCGAGCCGGGCCACGCCGCGGCTCACAATAACGTAACGGCTGGGGATGCGGCGCCTGCGAACGGCGCCTTTTGTGCGAATGTCCTGGTAGGCCCGCGGCCTCATCAAGTTCAGAACACTGCCCTGGTACGACGCCAGCAGGTTCCCTCTCGCGTCCTCGTGAAGCGCGGCCGCGCCCCGCGCGGTGCGGAAACCGAGGCGAATCAGCGACGGATCGGCGCCAGCCGTCACCTTGAAGTCGTACTCCAGGCGCCGGGGATTGCCGTAATAGAGCACGTCGATTCCGGGATATGCGTTCCGGTAGCGTACCTCACGGTAGTTCGGGATTCCCGTGTGCCAGCGCTGGGGATGCGAGCCGATGAAGTAATTGGTTTTCTGCTGCAGCCTGGCGAGGCCCGCAACTTGCGGATGGGGTCGCGCGCCTCCCAGGTTCATCTCGATCCATGAGCGGGTGCTCCTGGAAGGGCGCGCGACCACTGCAGCCGCCCGCGTCAGAAAGAGCGTGTACTGAGGCTCCCGCGCGAGGAAGCTTACCTCGGGATCGGTTTGGCCTTCGTTGGCCTCAAAACTCAGGGGCGGATTTGAGAGCAGGCCCGCAATCTCTAAACTGCTATTTCCGGGCGTTGCAGGCGCGGGCGAGTTTCGCCGGCCCAGGGGCCGGGACGGAGAGACGGACTGCGCAGACCCGCGCCGGCTTTGGCGCACAACCGCAGATCGGCATGCCGCGGCGCAGGCAATCCCCAGCAGCAGCACCACCAGCGGAGCGGCAAAAGAACGATTTCGCAGTTTCATGAACTGATAAGATGCAGAATCCGGCCCGCGAAGCAGGCCGGTCCCTCGCTTTCAGATGAAGACCACCGACTGGACGCCCGAAATCTCGAAACGCTTACGGCACCGCGGGTTTTTGCACTGAACGAGATCATCGCGCCTGAGCATGTAGGAACGCGCTTTGGCGAAGCGCATCCGGTCGTAGTCGTCGGACTGGCCGCGGAGCGCCCGCTTCTTCGTTCGCACAAGCCAGCGGATCTCGTAGGTTCCAGCCTGGCGGCAATAGAGGCAGGAAAGAGTGGCCGGCTTCAAAGTCTCGCTCTCGTCGAAAAAATCACGCTCGTCCATAAACCTCTCATTCTATCCTCATCGCGCCGGAACGCCAAGATGCCCCGCAGCGGCGCAGTGCGCAGCGCAGTCGGATGCACGAAATACAAAGTTTTGGGGGCGGCGTATTGCTTGATCTTCTGCGCCTGGATTTGCGAGATGGCAGCGAGGATCTGCGCTTTTCAGGTGGTTTCTTTGCCGGCCGCAGACGAAGGCCGTTTTTTCGGTCATGGAGGGCAGAGCCTTGGACTACAATCGGCGGGGAGATCACCGAGCCGTTCGGATCGGGAGCGAGCCTGCGGCAGATGGCGTGGCCGCTCAGCGTAATACTGGAAATTCGCCGGTCAGAGGATATCTTGAAACGCCGTTCATTCATTTCGCTACTGGGAGCCGCATCCTTGCTTCGCCTTCCGCTATGGGGGCAGCAAACCGATTCCATTGCGCCGATTCAGTGGGGCCCTCCATTGTTGAAGTCCGCTAGGGCGGAACATCAGCGGGTGGTTCTTTCCTTCACCCCAGTCGAAGGCGCAACATCGTATCTCATCCAGGTGCGCGATTCGCAGGGCGGGGAAGAGGTGATCGACGGTGTCTTGGTGCACGATTATTCGGCTCAGGGGCTTACGAACGGCGTGCGGTATGCTTTCAGGGTTGCTGCCGCGGGTCCACGCGGCACTACAAACTTCTCCAGCGAGGTCAGCGCCGTCCCGGCGATGGAACCGGATTGGGCGTCGCTCGCGGAGGCCTTCCAAGGCGATAACCCCACTCGCAGCTCCTGTCCCTTCTGGATGGTGCATGGCAATGAGACCGACGAACAACTGCGGGAATTCATGCGGGTGATCCAGCGCTTCGGCTTCGAAGGCGTCACCCTTCATCCTTACGACTACAAGGGATTCCTTAAGGAGAACAACTGGAAAAGCTGGCGTGTGATTGTAGACGCCGCGCGAAAGCTGGGGCTGACGGTTTGGGAACAGGACGACCAGAATTACCCTTGCGGCTACGCGGCGGGGCTGATTGTCGCGAGAGATCGCAAGCTCGCGCGGTGGGAAGTCACGCTGGAGCATCAAGCTGCCGTGGAAGGGCCGCAAGGCTTCTCTTTGGATATTGGCCACGTCGTGCATCCAAAGCGGCAGCTTGCGGCGATTGTCGCAGCCGGGCCGGGCAACGAATTCCGCGATCTTACGGATTCAGTGTCTGGGGGGCGGCTGCTCTGGGAAGCGCCGGCGGGCCGCTGGAGAATTTTTGTGCATGCAGCCTGGCAGCCCGGCATCGAGGACCCCAAAGGGTACCCTGATCTTGTCCGCGGCCAGATTCGCGGTTACATTGATCCGCTCAGCGAAGAAGCGACCGATCTCTTTGTGAAATTGGTGCTCGAAGCCACGTGCCGAGCCATCGGCATGGAGCACGCAGGAAAGAGCTGGAAGGGGTTTTATATCGACGAGCCCGCCTTCCATTCCAGCGGCGCAGTGCTGGGCAAGCCCGGCGGATTTCCGTATACGCCGGACTTGTTCTCGCACTTTCAGGCCCACTATGGGTATTCCCTTCGTCTTCTGCTCCCGCTGCTCTGGGTAGAGCTGGGGCCGAAGACGGTCACCACCCGGCACGATTATATGGATTTCGTGAGCCGCGAATACGACCGGCTGTTTCTTGGCAAACAAACAGCCTTTGCCGAGGCTCACGGCATGCAGATTGACGGCCACGTTGTGGAGAGTTCTCCTTTCCAACTCGGGGCGGGAACCGGAAGCGATTTCCGGATGCTGGAGTCCTACAGCATGGGCGGCTTCGACAACATCTTCGACCAGTGGTACATGCCCGATGAGGATGTCTACTGGCGGCAGCCCAAGATGGCTAGCTCCATCAGCCACTACAAGGAAACCCCTCTCGATGAAGCAATGGTGGAGCACTTTGCGGCAACAGGCTGGCGCACCGGGCTTACGGAAATGAAGGCGATGATGGATTGGACGACTTGCCGTGGAATGAGCCGAACGGTTCCGTGCGGCCTGGATACGCAAACGCCGCCCGTCTGGGAGGATCAGCCTGAATTCTGGCTCTACGGCGAAAATCCATTAGCTCCATATTTCCATTCCTATCAGGTTGTCGCCAACCGCGAAACCATGATGATCCGCGGCGGCCGTCATATCGCCCAAGCCCTCATTCTGGACACGGCGGCGTCGGCTTGGGTGGGAGCCGCCGAGGAGCTTTGGAAATCGGATAAGGCCTTCAGCCAGGCCCACGTTGATTACGACAACGTTTCATATGAGGTTTTCAGTGATCAAGCGAAGTGCCGCATCAGAGGCCGCAGGATTTTACTGGGGCACGAAGAATATAAGCTTGTGGTACTGCCCGGAGTAGATGCGCTGCCGCTTGCTGTTGCTCAGCGGCTGCTCGAATTTTACGAGGCGGGAGGAACCGTGATTACACTGGGACCCGGAATCAGGATCGTGCTGGCGCCTGAGATGACCTCGGGGAAAATTCTGCCGCGCATTCCCTTCCGCTCCGCAGATGGGCGGCACGACGAAGAGGTCAGGAAGATCGCGTCAAAGATCTGGGGGCCGGATGCCAGCAGGCGCGGCCGAGCGTTCGTCACCGAGTATAAAGATGTCTCGAAGCTCCTCTATACCCTCGAAACGCACGACGTGTGGATCGACCCCAACTTAGCCCTGGTGCAGTACTACCATCGGCAGTTATCAGGCCGCGATCTTTATTTCTTTAATAACGAGGGCGAAGACGCTTCCACAACGGTCCGCCTCCGCGGCGCGAAGGACGTGCCTGAATTCTGGGATCCCGTTACCGGCAGGATCAGTCAAGCCCCGTGCTATTCGTCCGACGGGAGCCAACTCTCTTTGCGCCTGGATTTGCGTCGGTACGAATCGACCTTTGTAGTGATAAACCCTTCCGCGGCTCCCATGGCGCATTTCGTCTCCTCAAACGCGGACGAAGTGCTGCGGAAGCCGGATGGAAAGCTTATTCTCAGAAAGTTTGAGCCTGGTACATTCCGCTACGAGCTCGACCAGCTTGGCGGCGCGCATGTGCGCAGGGAAGTGAACACGCCGCCAGATAACCTTGCGCCCATCAATATCGCTCACGGCTGGTCTCGCCGGCCGATAAAACCGAACGGGGCAATCTACCGCACCGCTTTCGCTTGGTCCGGCGGCCGCTCTCAATCCGCGAGCCTGGTGATCCACCATATGACCCAGGTGATCCAGGTGAGACTGAATTCGGTTGATTGCGGAATGCGCTTCGTCTATCCTTTTCGTTTCGACCTGGGCGGCGCCTTGCGGCGCGGCGAAAATCACCTGGAGCTAACCCACATTGAACGCCACACGTTCAGTTCACAACTCGGCAAAATCCGCTTAGAGCCCTATTATGAGCTAAGTGTCTAAGGAGGGAGAACATGCCACGCCAAAGCCGGTCCACCACAATAGCGATCCTGGGCTATTGCCTGGCGCTGCTTTTCTTTTCGGCGCAGGGTTCGAAAGCGCAGATCTCCACTACGGGAACGATCAACGGAACGGTCGTCGATGCGAGTGGCGCGGCGGTGCCCGGCGCCAAAGTGACCGTCACCAACCAAGAGACAGACGCCCAGACTACCGCGCGCAGCAATACCAACGGCAGTTTCGCCATGCCCGGGCTTGCTGTGGGACGGTATTCTGTCAGCATTTCAAAAGCGGGGTTCGAGACTTTTGTTGAAACGGGGGTGCTCCTGCATCCCGCAACGGTGGCCACGGTGAACGCCGTGATGAAGGTGGGCATGGTCTCCACGCGCCTTACGGTAAGCGCGGCCGCCGTCCAGGTACAGACAACCACTTCGGAGGTCTCGAGCGAAGTCTCTGAAAAGCAGGTTGCCACGTTGCCGCTGAACGGCCGGAATTATCAGGGTCTCTCGGCGCTGATGCCAGGCGTCACAAACCTTTCTCCCGCGCAGTCGCTCAATCAAGGCGGATTTCTCACCAGCAACGTGATTTCCGTCAACGGCATGGGCAACAGCGGGACGCTCTACACGGTAGACGGAATCTGGGATATGAATACGGGCAATATGAGCCAGACCACCATCACTCCGAATCCCGATACCGTTGAGGAAGTCCGCGTGCTCCAGAACAATTACAGCGTGCAGTACAACCTGTGGGGCACTAGTGTGATGCTGTTGCAGACAAAAAGTGGCACGGACACATTTCACGGAAGCGCCTTTGAATACCTTCGCAACGATGCATTGGATGCCCGCAATTTCTTCAGCAGCACCGTCCCGCCGTTAAAGCAAAACATCTTCGGGTTTACCTTAGGGGGCCCGGTTTTCATTCCCCGGCATCGCAATGCGGCCCGGCAAAGGACCTTCTTTTTTCTCAGCTCACAGTGGACCCGCCAGCACATCGGATCTGTCCTGACGGGTGCAACGCCTACCGCGGCCATGCGCAACGGCACATTTAACACGCCGATTACAAATCCGGCCACCGGTCAGCCCTTTCCTCAGACTGCCCCTGGGGTCTATCAGATACCCGCGAATCTCCTCGTTCCGGATTCGCTTGCATTCGTTAATGCCATGGCGCCGCTCCCGAACAACGGCTCTGGATTTCTGAATTACATTAACTTGAATCCTGCAATCAATAATACCCGCGACGACGAAGTCAAAATTGACCACAGTTTCACGGAGCGACAGCGGCTCTCTCTGGAGTATCTGGACGACCGCCAGATCAATGGAAATCCGGACGACAGTTTCCTATCCGGCGCGGTCTTCAGCACGCCCACGGATCCGATCAAAACGAATAATCAACTGGCTCAAATTCAGCTTACTTCGACGCTCACCCCGGCCATGGTGAACACCGCCAGCATCGGAATGAATAACTACGTCGTGAGCTTGGGCGTTTCAGGGATTACGCAGCAGAGCCAAATACCCGGTTTTCACGAGGTGCTTCCCTTCCACGGCTTTCTTTCGAATCTCCTGCCTCAAGTGAGCTTTTCGCAGGGCTGGGCGCCGCTGGGGGTTCCAACGGGCAACAGCGCGTTACCTCTTCCGCATTCGAGCGATCTTGAAGATACGTTCATGGACAACTGGAGCTGGCTGCATGGTAAGCACTACCTCCAGGCAGGATTGAACGTGGTGCTCGGCACAAAAAGGCAGGATGCATTTTCAAGCAGCAATGCTCTTTGGACGTTCACCGGCCAGTTTACAGGAAACGCGATTGCTGATTTTCTGCTCGGGCGGGCCTCATCCTTTTTCCAGACAAGCAACCGGCCGCGCATCTACGCTCACTACCGGATCCTGTCGCCTTACGTGCAGGATAGCTGGAAGGCCACGCGGCGCCTGACGCTGAGTGGGGGCGTTCGGTGGGAACATGTACCTGCCGGCCACGACCAGCCCGGCTTCGAAACGATCTTTGATCCGGCTCAATTCAGCGCCGCAGCAGTTCCAGTCGTCAACTCAAACGGCACGATCACGCCGACCTCGAGCTATAACCCCACCAACGGCTTGATCCGTAATGGAGTGAACGGCGTACCGTTAAACTTTACGAATGCCCACGTGAACTACTTCGCCCCTTCCGCAGGATTCGCCTGGGACGTGTTTGGTGACGGGAAGACATCTTTGCGAGGGGGATACGGGCTGGCGTATACCGCGTCGCCCATCCAGAGCTACTGTCTGAATACCTGCTCGGTGAATCCGCCCCTCATTCAATCGATTACTTTCAACACGCCAAATTTCCCCAATCCCATCGGCGCCGCTGTGAAGGCTGCGGGCGCTCCCACGCTCGCGAGTGAAGCGCTGAACCTGCAGCTCGCGCAGGTTCAGACTTACAGCCTCAGCCTTCAACATCAATTCTCCGGCGACTGGCTGGCGTCGATTGCGGGCGCCGGAAACATCGCGCGGCATATGGGCGCACAGCTCGATTACAACCAGCCGCTGCCGGACGCGCCCTATGATTTCAATCCGATAATCAACACCGGGAAAATATTTACGTACACCTTCGCTCCCTATCTTGGATATGGAGCCATCAACACGGAGAGCAGCGAAATGAACGCTTACTGGGATGCGCTGGAATTGAGTGTCCGCCATCCGGTAGGTCACGACCTGTTCCTCTCCTTTGCCTACACGTGGGAGCACGGACTGTCCGAGGCCCGCGGGAATACGCTCGTGAACAATCAAGGCAAGCCCCAGGATACTTATCATCCGGGAAATGATTACGGGAATTCTAGCGCCAATGTGCCGCAAATTCTGACGGCCAGCGCCATCTGGAGC
>JBOGJW010000420.1:0-3725 GCA_050745245.1 Terriglobia bacterium
CCGGCGCGTATCACTGGCACAACGGCGTGTTCAACCAGGTACACTCTTCGCCCTCGGTTCATCGCGACATGTTTCCCGGCGTCATCACCTATTCGCAGCGGCTGCGGGAGGCGGGATACCGCCAGGGATACGTGGGAAAATGGCATGCGAGCTTTCTGCGCATGCCGCTTGACTTCGGCTACGACGAGATCGCCGCGCCGCTGGCCTACAACCCGCGGCTGCTCCGGGGCGTCGATTACAACCCGGACCGCGTGCCGAAGCCGCGCCGCGGCGCACTACGCCGGCATGTGGACCGCTGGTTCTCGTGGCCAGGAAGCGATCCGTTTCCGATGTGGGGTTATCTGGAGGGCCCTGAAGAGGAGTCACGCCCGTATTGGGTGGCGGAAAACGGCATCCGCATGATGCAGCGCCTCGCCGCGTCCGGTCGGCCCTGGCATCTTGAAGTTCAGTTTGTGGTGCCCCACGACGCCTACATGCCGCTCAAGCAGTACCTCGACCGCTACGATCCGGCGAAGATTCCGGTGCCGGAGAGCTTCTACGATACGTTCGCGGGAAAGCCCGGCCTGCACAAGCGCGAGTCCGAGACTTGGGGCAAAGTTACGGAAGACGATTACCGGCAAGGACGAGCCCACTACTACGCTTACTGCGAGCAGGTGGACGCGCAGATTGGCCGGGTGCTGGATGCGCTCGACCGGACCGGCCAAGCGCAGAACACGCTCGTCACCTTCTGCGCGGACCACGGCGACATGGTGGGCGACCACCGGATGTGGATTAAGGGCTGGATTCCTTATGAGGAGTGTTACCGCGTTCCCATGGTGATGCGCTGGCCGGCGCGCATCAAGGCTGGACTGGTTTCGCCGCGCCTCGTGCACGTTCACGATTTCGCGTATACCTACATCGACGCCGCGGGCGCCGCGCCGCTCGGCTACGAAGAGGGGCGCTCGCTGCTGCCGCTGGCCGAAAATCCGCAGCGCCAGGATTGGCCGGAGCACATCTTGTGCGCCTACTACGGCGGCGAATATCTCTATACCCAGCGCATCGCCATTACCGAGCGCTATAAATACGTGTTCAACGGATTCGATTTTGACGAGCTTTACGACCTGCACACCGACCCCGAAGAGATGCACAACCGCGTCGCCGATCCTTCCTATGCCGCCGTCGCCGATGATATGAGAGCCCGCATTTATGAGCTGATGGCGCAGCTCGGCGACCCCTACGGCGATCCCAGCCCCAACTTCAACATGCCCGATAGCGAGCCGCCCGGCCGCTACTGCGCGCCACGCTACCTCCCGCGCGGCAAACGGATGTGAAGCGCGCGAAGGCGCAAGATCCAATTAACAGGTGACTTTGCGAAGGGGCGGGCGACGCGGACCTGATTCTAAGGTTTTGAGCCTGCGAATCGGGTCCACGCCGCCGCGTCTTGTGCACGGTTAGGAGCCCCTAGGGGCCGGGAGTTTTTCTTAATGAGGTAATGCTAATGTGGTTACTAGAGCCTGTCAAGAAGTTTTTTTTGACCCCCTGTAATGCCTCAGTAGGCGTGTAGCGGCGGCTTTACGCCGCCGTTTACGATGGCGGGATAAACCCACCTCTACATCCGCCCCCCGGAACTGCCGCGCCGGGTTATTGCGCGTTGGGGGGAGAGTCGGAGGCGCTCTTGTGGTGCTTGAAAATCGAGAAGAACCGCTTGACGATGGATTTCTTTTGCGCAGGCGGTGCGGGTTTAGCTTGCGCCACCGCGCCGCCACTCGTTTGTTGTGCCGGGGTTTTCAGGCCCGGAGCCCCGGGATTGGCGGGAGCCGGCGTTAACATCGCCGGAGCGGACGCGTTAGCTCCGGACGGTTTGTTCTTACCGCCCAGGGGCAGAACCCGCCGGATCAGGTTAGCCAGCGCGGTGGTGAACCCGGACGACACGGGCTGCGTGCCATCGATAAATACATCCTGGCCGACTGCCAGCGGATTGTTGGCGGTGATCATCTGCGTGTGCGGATCGATGCGGGCGACGATCACGCCCAGGGGCTGCGTGAAGGGCTGCATCTTTCCGTATGCGGGCAACTGCGAGGCTGATTTCATGAACGCGGCCCAGAGGGGCAGAGCGGCGCTGGCGCCGGTGAGTCCGAGGTTATCGTCGTTGTCGTATCCCACCCAAGCCACGGCCAGAAGGTTGGAAGTGAACCCGGCGAACCAGCCGTCGCGGGAAGTTCCCGTCTTGCCAGCAGCGGGGGCGAGAAAACCGCGCGCCCGCACTCCCTCGCCCGTGCCGTGATCGACCACGGTCTCCATAAGGCTGACCATCAGATATGCTACGCGCGGGTCAAGCACCTGCCGCGTGACCTGCGGATCCTGCCACAGCGTTTTTCCCGCAGGGCCTTTGACTGACACGATAAGGCGGGGCGCTTCATAAATGCCGCCATTTGCAAAGATCGTGTAGGCGCCGGCCATCTGGAGCGGGGTTGCGACGTAAGAGCCCAGCGCAATCGCCGGAGTGGCTTGAATTCCGTTATTGAGGCCGGCGGCGATGGCCAGGTCCTTGATTTTTTCGTAGCCCACCATCTGCGCCAGGTTTACGGTGGCCACGTTTAGCGAAAGCGCCAGCGCCTCGCGCACGGTGACGGTTCCGTAGTACACGTCCTCGAAGTTTTTGGGCTGATACGTTTGGTTGTTGAACTGAAACGCGGTTGAAGCGGCGTCAGGCAGCGGGGTGGAAGTGGTAATCAGCGGTTTTGAGCCGTCCACACCCGAGCTGAGCGCGGCCGCATAGACGAACGGCTTAAAGGATGACCCGGGCTGCCGCAGAGCGAGCGCGTGATTGAGCTGGCTCGCGGCGTAGCTCCTCCCGCCGACCAGGGCGCGCACCTCGCCGGTATGCGGATCGAGCACAACCAGCGCGGCCTGCGGCTCATTGGGGGCGAGAGGCGTTGAATTTTTCCGGCGGCGAGCTTGCAGCCGCTTATCCCCTTCCTTGATTCCGGAACGCACGCCTTCGACCGCGGCAGTCTGAAGATCAGGATCGAGCGTGGTATAGACGCGGTAGTTTCCGGAGAGCAGATCCTTCTCCGAGAAGTGATCCAGCAGCTCGTCCTTGACCATGTCGACGAAATACGGCGCCTCGCCGCCGCCACGGCTGCGCCGCTTCACTCCCAGGGGCGCAAGCTCGGCATTCTCCGCTTGCATGGCGGTGATGAAGCCGTCGCGTGCCATCTCCCGCAGCACCCAGTTGCGGCGGTCCGTCGCTCTCTGCGGATAGCGGTAGGGCGAGTAAAGGTTCGGCCCGCGAATTATCCCGGCGAGCAGCGCGGCCTGGGGCAGCGTCAGCTCCTTCACGCCGGTGTTGAAGTAGGCGTCGGCGGCTTCACCAAAACCATAAAGCGAGAAGCTGCCGCTTTGCCCCATGTAGACCTGGTTCGCATAGAGCGTGAAAATGTCGTCTTTGTTGAGCCGCTTTTCGATGAGGAATGCGAGGAAGATCTCCTCCAGCTTGCGTTTGATGGTGCGCCGGGGCGTCAGGAAAAAGTTCCGTGCCAGTTGCATCGTGAGCGTGCTGCCGCCCTGGCTGCGCCGGTCCGAGCGAACGTCCTTGACGGCGGCCTGGATCAGGCGCAAGAAGTTAACGCCGTAATGCGAGAAGAAGCGGCGATCCTCGGCGGCGAGCACGGCGTGGACGAGCGGCTTGGGACACTCATTAAAGGTCACCAGAATACGCTTGCTGCGGTTGGGTCCGAAAAGCG
>JBOGJW010000421.1:0-3128 GCA_050745245.1 Terriglobia bacterium
GTCTTGCGGAGCGGCGGGTAGAAGAAATACGGATCGTAACCGAACCCGCCGCTTCCGCGCGGACTGAGAATGATTAGGCCTTCTGCGCGCCCTTCCGTCGTGGTGAGAATCCGGCCGCCGTTGGCGAGGGCGATCACGCATTCATAATGCGCGGGGAAGGCAGGCGCGCCAGGCGATCCGGCACCCGCGTCTCCCGTCACAGCGCCAGAATGAACCAGCCGTCGGAGCTCGGAGATGAGCTTCCGATTGTTGGCCTCATCGGTAGAGTGATCGCCCGAGAACCGCGCGGAGAATACGCCCGGAGCGCCGCCCAGCGCGTCAACACAAATCCCGGAATCGTCTGCAAAGACGAGCCCCTCGCCCCACCGCGCATAGTGAAGCGTCTTCTTGCGGGCGTTCGCCTCAAACGTGGCGCCGTCCTCGATGCAGGCCGGCAGCTCGTCGATCCCCGGCATCGGCTCGACCGGGATGCCGAAGGCCAGCGCCGCATCGCGAAACTCGCGCAGCTTGCCGGGGTTCTTGGAAGCGAGATAAAGCGGCATGTGTTCGAGCGGGAGGACAGGCTTCCAGGCGCCCCACGAGGTGAGCAGGAGTGAAGAAATCGCTGCCTCGCGAAGAGCCTCTCGCCAAGGCGCAGAGCCGCCAATCTCGAGCAAAGAAATTACACGAGCTCTGCTTTGCGCCCCCTTCGCGCCCCTTCGCGCCTTTGCGAGAGGCTTTTGATTCTTTCCCGCCTTGAGAGGCCACGAGCGCCGCGCCGGCGCGGGAGCGCCTACGCACCCAAGATTTCCTGCTGAGCGGCCAGCAGCTTTTGCAGCCCGGCCGAAGCCACTTCGACCAGCTTTTGCAGTTCCGCCGCGCTGTAGGGCCGGCCTTCTCCGGTCGCCTGCACTTCCACGAGCTCGCCTGATCCGGTCATCGCTAGATTCAGATCGACGTCGGCGTGCGAATCCTCGGCGTAGTCAAGGTCCAGCAGCACTTCGCCGCCCACGATTCCGGCGCTGACGCCCGCAACGCGATCTTTAAGGGGATTGCCGCTGAGCGCCTTGGATTCGCGCAGCTTCTGGAAGGCGAGTCCGAGCGCGACCAGCGAGCCGGTAATCGAGGCCATGCGCGTGCCGCCGTCCGCTCGCACCACGTCGCAATCGATCCACACCGTCCGCTCGCCCAGCGCCTCCAGGTCGGTGGCGGAGCGAAGCGCGCGGCCAATGATCCGCTGAATTTCCATCGTGCGCCCGCTCTGGCGGCCTCGGACCGCCTCGCGCGGCGTGCGCATTTCCGTGGCGCGCGGGATCATCGAATACTCGCTGGTGATCCAGCCCTTCCCGGAGCCCTTGAGGAATGCCGGAACGCCATCCTCCACTGACGCCGTGCAGATAACTCTTGTCTCCCCCATGCGCATCAGCACGGAACCCTCAGCGCTGGAGACGAAGTGGGGAATAATCTCAACCGAGCGCAGCTCCAGCGCCCCCCGATTTTCGCTGCGGATCAGTTTTCCTCCGGAGTAAAGCAGGCCAGAAATCTGCTGAGGTGCTAATGGCACGGAATTCCCTCTCCTTTTGCGATCACCGGAAAAGCCTCGGCGCGCAGAGGCGGCTTTATGCCGCCATTTTGAATTGGCGGGATAAACCCGGCTCGAATTGGCGGGATAAACCCGCCGCTACAGGAGCACCCAAACATGAGGAATTATGGTTGTTGGTTTTCACACCTACCGGTAGCGGGAAAAATTCATCGTAGCATAGGTAACGCATCAGTTTCGGGCGCGTAGAGGCGGCTTTATGCCGCCATTTTGAATTGGCGGGGTAAACCCGGCTCGAATTGGCGGGATAAACCCGCCGCCACAGGAGCGCCCAAAACTATGCAGCGAGGTGCTAAGATAACCCGTCCGGACGGCCCACCCGCCGGAACTGCCATGAGTCCGCGCCGCGCCAACCCGGAGCTTGCCCAGCGCCGCCGGGAGGCCCTCATCCGCGCAGGATACGGCGAGATTCTCCAGCGCGGGATCGAGGCCACAACCATCGACGGCGTAGTCGCGCGCGCCGGCTCGAGCAAGGGCGGAGCGCTCTATTACTTTCCCACGAAGGACGACCTGCTCTACGCCATTTTCGAGTGGCTGCTCACGCAGCTCGACCGCACGCTGGAGGAGGTGGCCGTTTCGGGTCAGTCGCCGCGCGCGCGGCTGGCCGCGGAGCTGGAAGTGCTCTTTCACAGCCCGGAGGTAAACCAGAAGCTTTACCGGGTTTACTTCGAATTCGTCGCCCTCAGCCTCCGCTCGGAGCGATTCCGGGAGCTGCTCTCTTCGTTTTTCCGGAGATGCCGGGAGCGAGATGTCGCGATCATCGGGGAAGGCGTCCGGCGGGAAGAATTCCGGCGTGTGAACCCCGAGGACGCGGCCAGGACGATTCGCGCCCTGGTGGATGGCTACTGCTTGCAATGGATGGCCGCCGGTTCACCCGATGATCTCGCGAGTTATCGCGACCGCTGCCGGGCGCTATTGGGGACCTATCTCCTGCCGGCGGGGTAGCGCCGGTCGCGCCGGCGCGTCCAGTAACGGCTTGTGCAGCGCGGCGCCCGGTAGCGCGGACCTGCGTTTTTCAGGTCCGCGGTTTTTCTTTCGGCACATGGCGCAGACCTCAAAAGCGGAGGTCTGCAGTGCAAGGTCGTAATTTCTTGTTTTTTTAGCAAACATTTGGATGCCTGCGTCGATGTCACCCCCGCGAAAGCGGGGTCCATTAATTAAGTGGGTTCCCGCTTTCGCGGGGATGACTGTAAATGGCGTTTGGTTGCGGCCGCAAGGCCGCGCTGCGCTACCCAGCTTAGAGAATAGGAATCTTAAACAAAAAGACGTCAACGAAAGGGATTACATGGAAATCAAGAGAATCGGCTCGCAACCTTCCGCCAGCGGTTCGTCAGACTGGTTCACTGGCGCCGTCCGGATCGATCCGCTTTTTCAGGCGCCCGCTCCCGCGCGTGTTCAAGGCGCTGCCGTAACCTTCGAGCCGGGCGCGCGGACGGCATGGCATACGCACCCGCTCGGTCAGACGCTTCTTGTGACGGCGGGCTGCGGCTGGGTGCGGCGCGAAGGCGGGCCCGTCGAAGAGGTCAGGCCCGGCGATGTGGTCTGGTTC
>JBOGJW010000422.1:0-3914 GCA_050745245.1 Terriglobia bacterium
ACCGAACTCAGCGCGACGGCGCGCTCAATGATGTTTTCGAGCTCGCGCACGTTGCCGGGCCAATGAAAATCCATGAGCTTGCGCATGGCGGCGGGCGTGACGCCGCTTACTTCCTTGCCGGCCTCGCGCGCAAAGCGCTCCACAAACAGCCGCACCAGGGCGGGGATGTCCTCCTTGTGCTCGCGCAACGGAGGGATATCGATAGGCACCACGTTCAGCCGGTAGTAAAGGTCTTCGCGGAACGTGCCCTGCTCGAGGGCGGCGCGCAGATCGCGATTCGTCGCCGCCACCAGGCGCACGTCCACTTTCAGCGTCTTGGTGCCGCCGAGCCGCTCGAACTCGCGCTCCTGAAGCACGCGTAGCAGCTTCACCTGCACCGAAGGCGGCACATCGCCAATCTCGTCAAGAAAGATTGTGCCCTTATCCGCCAGCTCGAACTTGCCGGGCTTCGCCGTTACCGCGCCCGTGAACGCTCCCTTCTCGTAGCCAAAGAGCTCGCTCTCCAGCAGGTTTTCAGGGATGGCCGCGCAGTTGATCTTGACGAAGGGGCCCGAGCCGCGCCGCGAGTGCTGGTGAATGGCGCGCGCGATCAGGTCCTTGCCGGAGCCGCTCTCGCCGCCAAGCAGGACGGTGGAGTTCGACGGCGCCACGCGATCTACAATCGCCAGCACCTCCTGCATTTTGGGACTGCCTGCAACAATGTTTTTGAACTCGTACCGCTTGCCCAGCGCATCGCGCAGATCGCGATTCTCTTCCTGAAGACGGCGGACCTCCAGCTCCTTGCGAACGATCAGCTTCACCTCTTCCAGCGAAAAGGGCTTCAGAACGTAGTCGCTAGCGCCCGCCTTCATGGCCTGCACCGCCGTCTCCACTGTGCCGAAAGCCGTCATCAGGATCACGGGCATCTGCGCGTCCGTGCGCTTCACGGCTTGCAGGAATTCGAGCCCGTCCATCCCCGGGAGTTTCAGGTCAGTCAACACGAGATCGAACTTATCTTGTCGAAGAAGGCTGAGGCCGGCCTCAGCGTCCGAAACCGCGCGCGTGCGATAACCTTCGGCGTTCAGGCTCAGCTCCAGCAGACGCTGCATCTTAGTTTCATCTTCGACAATCAGGACGGCGGAGGTCATCGTCGATCAAAATATAGCCCGGTGATTGGAAACGGGGTAGCGCGGAGTTGTTTTGCAACTCCGCGGCTTGTCCTCATACCGGGCAGACAAGCCGGTAGAGTTTCCAAAAACGGGAAACTCTGCGCTACCCCGCTTGACAGTAATGCGGGCTGGAAGCCAGCGCTCCCAGAAGAGTTCTACGCCTCACGAATTCGCATACGGAAAAAACAGGCGGAAGCATGCTCCTTCTCCCGGCCGGCTGATGAGGCGAACCCAGCCCTTATGATCGTCCACGATTTTCGACACAATGGAAAGGCCCAAGCCGAGCCCGGTCTTCTTAGTGGTAAAGAACGGGTTGAAGATGTGCGCCTGCTGCTCGGCGGAAATTCCCGGCCCGCTGTCTTCCACCTCGATGGCAATCCCGCGCCGCCCCCCGGACTCCTCCGGCGACAACGAAAGGCGCAGCTTGCCGCCTTCCGGCATCGCTTCGTAGGCGTTCAGGAAGAGATTCGTAAATACGCGCTCGACGAGCTCAGCATCCAAGGGGAGCGGATTGAGTCCTTCTGCTACGCGCCGGTCTACCGCGACATTTGCGTCCGGCCGTTGCTCGCGCGCCGCCTGGAGCGCATGGTCGATAATCGGCGCAATGTCTGTTGGCTCGAGATGAAGCTGCAGCGGGCGTGCGAAATCGAGAAAGCGTCCTACGAGATTGTTCAGCCTCTCAACTTCTCCAGAGATGTAACCGGCGAGCTCGCCGGTAACCGGGTCGGAGCGCTCCACGCGCTCGCTCAGCAGCTCGGCAGACCCGCGGATCACGCCCAGCGGATTCCGAATTTCGTGGGCAAGCCCGGCGGAAAGCTGGCCGAGGGCCGCGAGCCGCTCGGAGCGCCGGGCGTCCTCCTGCGCCTGCTCGAGCCGCCGGTTAGTGTCGCTGAGGGTTTCAGCCAGCTTGCGATAGCGCGCGGCGTGGCGCCGGTTTTCCGAAACAAATCGGTTCACCACCACTGCCACAAGGAAGAAAAAGAGGTAGCGCAGCGCGAGCTCGGTGGCGCCTCCCGCCGTGAGGCGATAGTACCTGAGCGCCGCCAGGATCAGCGAGCTGTACGCGGCGCAGGAAGCCAGCGTCCACAGCACCGTTCCCCAGCCGCCGTAGAGCATGGCGGCCGAGACGACGGGCAGATAGTAAATCGGGTAGTAACCGCTGTTCGCGCCGCCGGTATGCCACACCAGCAGCGTGGCCAGCAGCACTTTCACCAGGATGCTGACGAAGTTCCGGCGAGACGGCGTCAGGCCGCGCAAAATCCGGTTTTCCAGGATTTGGAACGCGCCAATCCCGGCCAGGATAAGCTGCTTGTGAACCTCGGACAGCGGCGGCAGGACGGCGAGCCCGGCCAGGAAGATCAGCCAGAGGACATCGAGCCATCGCAGATCCGATTGCGGCGGTTCGCGCAGGGGTTCATCCATGCGCAAGTCCAATGCCAGCAAAGCGCCGCGGCCAATCCGAGCCTGAGATGCGAATTTGCATCACGACGCTTGGCGTACCGGCGCCCGCTCATTCCGCGCGCGGGCGGCGTTCAGCTCGGCAAGATGCTCTTCGGACCACCGGCAGATGGCCCTGAGCGGACCAAAAAGCGTCCGGCCGAGCGGCGTGAGCGAGTACTCAACTTTGGGAGGGACCACGGGATAGATTTTGCGGGAGACCAGCCCATCGCGCTCAAGGTTGCGCAAAGTCTGGGTCAGCATTTTTTGTGAAACGCCGCCAATCTGCCGCCGCAGCTCGGTATAGCGCAGAGGGCCGGGACCGAGCGAGCAGATCACGAGCGCGGTCCACTTATTGGCGATCAACTCGAGCACTTGGTGTGAGCCGCATTCAACCCGGAAGACGTTTGGCTTCGCGTCCATAGGCACTTACGGGTAACTATAACACTTCAAAGTGCCTTCTTCCCAGCAATTCCGGCTTCTGCTGTAATCAGCTCGAGAAAACATCAGGAGGCCTTAATCTTATGAGACCCGTTTTGCAGAACCTTTCCAGCTTAAATTCTGAAAATGCCAGGCAGCGGGAGTTGGAATCCGGCGGCGGCTCCGAGAGCGCGTTGCTGGACGCTTATTCGAACGCAGTGATCTATGCCGCGGAGCGCGTAAACCCTTCCGTGGTGCACATCCATGTCCGGCACTCGGCGAGTAACGAGCGGACGCGCTACCCCCGCTTCCGGCGGGAGGCTCGTGGCAGCGGCTCCGGATTCCTGTTCACGCCGGACGGGTTTATCCTCACGAATAGCCATGTCGTTCATGGCGCGGAAGAGATCGAAGTCGCCCTCGCGGACAGCAGCCGGCATTCCGCCGAGCCGGTGGGCGACGACCCTGACACCGACCTCGCCGTGCTGCGCATTAGCGCTCCCAACCTGGTCCCTGCCCCGTTGGGTGATGCGCAATCTCTGCGCGTCGGCCAGCTCGTGATTGCGATCGGTAATCCTTACGGCTTCCAGTGCACGGTCACTGCCGGTGTGGTGAGCGCGCTCGGCCGATCCCTGCGCTCCCGTTCCGGACGCTTGATGGATAACATCATTCAAACCGATGCGGCCCTCAATCCCGGCAATTCCGGCGGCCCACTGGTTACCTCGCGCGGCGAAGTGATCGGAGTAAACACGGCCATGATCCTTCCGGCGCAGGGACTCTGCTTTGCCATCGCCATTAACACCGCAAAGTTTATTGCAGGCCGCCTCATCAAGGACGGCAAAATTACGCGCAGTTATATCGGTGTGGCTGGGCAGGAACTGTCACTCCATCGCCGGCTGATCCGGCTGCTGA
>JBOGJW010000423.1:0-4383 GCA_050745245.1 Terriglobia bacterium
AGGCTGATCAGCCTTCGCGCTGCGCAAAAAACGAAAGTGCGGATTTTGCCCGGAAAGCCGGAGGCTTTCCGCAAATCAGGGGCGGCAAAGCCGCTGCGTGCGTCACATCGATCAGCTAATTTGGACAGCCTTGGGGTAAACCCGCCGCTACAGGTCTGCCGAGGTGTCATTTCAACGTGGCGGCCGCTCTCGAAGGGGAGGGAAAGGAAACAGAATGCTGAGGACCAAGCAGGTCATTCGACTTACCATGATTTCCGTCCTGGTGATCGCGCTGGGCGGGTTGGCGCAAACGCAGGGTACCGACCAGCAAGCGGCGCAAGAGCAAACGGTACCTATCTATCGTGTGACGGTAGTGGGACGGACGGTAAAGGCGATCAACTACCGCACGTTAAGCGGCTCAACGAAAATCGACTTCCGCGGCACCAGCCTCATGGCCCATGCCAGCGGAAAGGCGACGGTAACGAGCAGGCTGAGCGCGACACGTGTTCAGGCGGATTTCAGAGACATGGCGCCTGCGAGCTCCTTCGGGCCGGAGTATCTGACTTATGTTTTATGGGCGATCACGCCGGATGGGCGCCCGGTGAACGTGGCGGAGATCGTGCCCGACAACGGCAAAGCGAAGCTCGACGTGACGGTGAACCTGCAGGCCTTCGGCATGATTGTGACCGCCGAGCCTTATTTTGCGGTGCGGATGCCGAGTGATGTGGTGGTTCTGGAAAACGAGGTAACCCAAAACACTGTCGGGAAGATCGAGGAAGTAAACGCGAAGTTTCAGCTTCTGAAACGCGGTCAGTACATTAAAAATGTCAACCGTGATGAAGTCCAACCCATCGTGATGTCGCCGAAGACGCCGCTTGCCCTATACGAAGCCGAGAACGCGGTGCGGATCGCGCGCTGGGCCGACGCGGCGCAGAACGCCTCCAGCACGTTCGATAAAGCGGAGCAACTCCTGAGCCAGGCCCGCGCGTACCAGGCGCGCAAGGCCGGGCAAAAGCCGGTGATCATGACGGCGCGCGAAGCGGTGCAGACGGCGGAAGACGCTCGGACCATCGCCATCCGCCGCGCCCAGCAGGAGCACACGGCCGAGCTGCAGCGCCAGAATGAACAGCGCGCCACGGAAGCGCGGCAGCACGCGCAGCAGGAAGCGGCGGCGCGCGCTCAGGCCGAGCAGGCGCAGCAGCAGGCTGAGCAAGCCCAGCAGGAGGCGCAGGCGCGCGCCGAGCGCGCGCGGGCGCAAGCCGAGCAGGCGCAGCAGCAGGCACAGCAGGCACAGGCGCGCGCCCAGCAGGCGGAGCAGCAGCGGACACAGGCGCGCGAGCGGCTGCTACAGCAGTTGAATTCGATCCTGCAGACGCGCCAGACTTCGCGCGGCCTCGTGGTGACCATGTCTCATGTCTTCTTCCAGACGGGCCAAGCCACTCTTTCTGGCGACACGAAGGTGGCGCTCGCAAAGCTCGCCGGGGTGCTCCTGGCTTATCCAGGAGTGAAGATCGAAGTCGACGGCTACACGGACAACACGGGGAGCGAGGAAACCAACCAGGAGCTTTCCGAAAAGCGCGCTGACGCGGTGGAGACTTTCCTGGTGCAGCAAGGCGTTCCGGAGTCGTCAATCACCGCGCACGGGATGGGTGAATCCAACCCTGTCGCTCCCAACGACACGGCCATGGGGCGCGCCATGAATCGGCGCGTGGAGATTGTGATCACCGGCGGCGTGATCGGGATTCCAACCAACTCTTCCAACAATGCCTCGCAATAGTTACGCCTCGCGCGCCGGACGGCGCGCGAGGCCATTCATTCATTGATTCATTTTTTCATTGATCCATTGGAGCGCTTTGCCGTCGGTTCGAGCGAGTCTGCGCAAGTGTATTGCGTCAATGAACCAATGATTTAATGCGACAATGAACCAATCTATGTATCAGCCCATCGCCAGCTACGGAATTATCGGAAACATGCACACGGCGGCGCTCGTGAGCACGGGAGCTTCGATTGACTGGTTCTGTTTTCCCCGGTTCGACTCGCCCAGTGTTTTTGCCGCCCTGCTGGACGATCGAAAGGGCGGCAGGTTCTGCATCGCGCCGGCGCACGACGGCTTTCGGGCGCAACAAATTTACTGGCCGGGCACAAACGTTCTTATCACGCGGTTCCTTTCCGAGGAAAGCGCGGGCGAGGTGATTGACTTCATGCCGATGGGCTCGCTGGCGAGGCAGCCGCTCGAGGAAGCACGGCCGCTCGTCCGCATGGTGCGCGCGACGCGCGGCACAACCGTCTTCCGCCTGGAATGTGAGCCCGCCTTCAACTACGCGCGCGATAAGCACGAGACGGCCATCGTGCCGGAAGGGGCGATCTTTCGCGGCCCGCGCCTCACTCTGGCTCTTTCCTCAAAACAGGCGCTGAAGCAGCACGGCGCGGGCGTTGTGGCGGAATTCGCGCTCACGCCCGGCGAGACCGCCGCCTTCATCCTGCGAGGAGTTGAGCCGGAGGAGCGCGAGATTCGTCCTGTGAGCGCGGCCCGCGCCGTCTCGCTGATGGAGCAGACGGCGGATTACTGGCGGCAGTGGATCGGTAAGTGCGCCTACCAGGGGCGCTGGCGAGAGCTAGTGCACCGCTCCGCGCTGGTGCTGGAGCTGCTGGCCTATGAGCCGACGGGCGCGATTGTGGCCGCGCCCACCACCAGCCTGCCCGAGCGGATTGGCGGCGAGCGCAACTGGGATTATAGCTGTAGCTGGATCCGCGATTCCGCCTTCACGGTTTATGCGCTCTTGCGTATTGGGCTCACGGATGAAGCTACGCGGTTCATGGGCTGGATCGAATCGCGATGCCGCGATTTGGGCGCCGATGGCGCGCTGCAGACCGTCTATGGGATCGACGGGCGCTCCGAACTGAAGGAGGAAACGCTCGATCACCTCGATGGCTACCGGAGCTCGCGCCCGGTGCGCATCGGCAACGCCGCCGCCGAGCAGCTCCAGTTGGATATCTACGGCGAGCTGATCGACTCGATCTACCTCTACAACAAGTACGTCAGCCCGATCTCCTGGGAGATGTGGGGCTACATCCGGCGCATGATTGAGCGCGTGGAAAAGCTCTATGCCGAGCCGGACAACGGCATCTGGGAAGTGCGCGGCGGAAAACAACAGTTCGTCTATTCCAAGCTCATGTCCTGGGTGGCGCTCGACCGCGCCCTGCGGCTGGCTGACAAGCGGTCCTTCCCGTCGGATCGGGGGCGGTGGCTGAGCGTCCGGGACAAGATTTATGAGGAGATTCTCGCCAAGGGATGGAGCGAAAAGCGCAAGGCTTTTACCCAGGCTTATGGCAATGACACGCTGGACGCCTCAGTCATGATGATGCCGATGGTCCTGTTCGCTTCTCCCACCGACCCTCGCATTCTGAGCACGC
The DNA here is from genome assembly GCA_050745245.1 of Terriglobia bacterium. GTDB lineage: Bacteria > Acidobacteriota > Terriglobia > UBA7540 > UBA7540 > RH2-MAG17b. Next base: position 3,394 of record JBOGJW010000423.1, read on the forward strand.
TGCAAGCCATCGGCCGCCCACCCGATCACGGCGGCCTCTACTCCGACGGGTCGCTGCTCCGCTACAACCCGTCAGAAACGGACGACGGGCTGAAGGGCGGCGAGGGCGCGTTTAATATGTGCAGCTTCTGGTACGTCGAGACGCTCACACGCGCCGGCAGGCGTGATCCGAAGCGGCTCGAGCAAGCGGTGCTGCTCTTTGAGAAGGCGATCCGGCAGGCCAACCACCTGGGGCTGTTTTCCGAAGAAACCGCGCGCTCCGGGGAGGCGCTCGGAAATTTCCCTCAAGCCTTCACCCACCTCGGCCTCATCAGCGCGGCCTTCAACCTGAACCGCGCCCTCAGCGGAGATTTTTGAAATCGGGAGCGCGGCCATCCCTTCGCTTCGCTCAGGGCGGGCTCTGGCCGCAATGCGGGCTGGAAGCCTGCGCTCCCACCGACCCCTTACGGGGTCACATCCACCTGCGGCGTTTGAAGGGGATGCCGGGCCTTCTCGTAAAATTCATTCTGCAGTTTTAAGCTCTCATTGTCGGCCTTGACGGCGCGAATGGTACCGACCAACTCGCCGATCCAGGTCTTCATATCGAATTCGCCGAGAGCTTTGTTGCCCGCCGAGCCGTCCCCGGCATAGTGGTTGGGAAAATTCGAATACCACGAGATGGCGGTGAATACGCCTTTGGGCAGGTGAAGGCGATGAAGGGCTCGCCACGTTTCGGTGTTGGCCTTGTCCATGTGCATCAGATTAGGGCAGGAGACCAAGTCGTGTGAGGTCTCCACTTCCCCCGAGTGACCGTCGTGCCGGTGCTTCAGCGCCGGGCGCCCGGGCCGGGCGAGGTCGGGAAGAGGGAAGATGTAGACCATGTAATCGTGCGGAGATGCTAACTGGGTTTGCGCGAAATAAGGCAGGAACAGGGTGTTGCCGCCGTGGCCGTTGGCGATGATGATCTTCTTGCAGCCGTTGCGCGCCATTTCATCCGTGGTCTCCTGAAGGA
>JBOGJW010000424.1:0-3772 GCA_050745245.1 Terriglobia bacterium
CAGCGTTCGCAACCGTGCCTTAGCCGTGATCTGTCTATGAGCCAGGGGGTCAGACTCAATTCGTGGAAGGAGATCGCGGCTTATCTCGGCCGGGATGTCCGCACGGTTTTACGGTGGGAAAAGCAGCGTGGCCTCCCGATTCGCTCGATTCCGGGCGGGAAGCGGCGGCGGGTGTTTGCCTACCCGTTCGAGATCGAAGCATGGCTCGACGGAAGGCCATCCGGGCGGGAGTACTATTGAGGTAACGGCGATATCCTTATTGCCGAAAACCTGCGGTGAGGGCACTGGCGTCGCAGCACAAGCCGTAGAGTTTCCAGGCGCAGGAAACTCTGCGCTACCCCGCTTGTGCCGCTTTTGAGGGCGGCACATGTTGGATTCTATAAAGGTCGCCGCTACGCTTCCGGCTCAATGAGCATCAGGCGGCCGTCGTGGCGCTGGTAGACGACGTTGACGCGCTCGGTGGCGAGGTTGCGAAATACCACCACTTCCCGCCCCGCCTCACCGAGCGTCTCGATCGCCTCCTCAACCGAAAGGGGCTTTATCGGAACCGTTTCCGTCGCCAGCACAGTGCGCTTCTCGTCGGTCTTGCGCTCGCCCATCAAGACGTTCAGCGTGACGGCCGAGGTGGGCCGCCGTTTGCGCTTCACGGTCCAGCGGCGCTGGAGCAGGCGGACGGCCTGGGTTTCCAGCTTATCCAGGGCGCCATTGATTGAGCTTCGGGGGTCGGTGGTTTCTTCGAGGCCTACGAGGGTGTGGTCCCGCCACTTCAGCGTGACTTCGGCGATCCGCCGGTGCTTGGCCGCTTCCAGGATGACGTGAATGCTGCAATGGTCCCGCAAAACGCGGGTAAGCTTCTGCAGCCGCTCCTCGGTGTAGAGGCGCAGGTCTGGCGTGACGTCCATGTGCCTGCCGGTATACTCAATGCGCATGTGACACCTCCTGCCGCGGGAATTCGGAGAGCAAAAGAAGAGGTCTCCGGGCTCATTTGCGTTTCCTTCGCTGGTGCGTGCTCGGGATTCTCATATCCTCGCGGTATTTGGCCACGGTCCTTCGCGTCACGTGGATGCCGATGCCGCGAAGGCGCGCGGTGATCTGTTCGTCGGTTAAGGGATGAAATGCGTCTTCCTGCTCGATCATTTTCTGCACGGTGCGTTTCAGGTTCAACAGCGACATTGTTGCGCCCGAGGGCCCCTGAACGGCCTCGGAGAAGAAATAGCGCAATTCAAAAACGCCTTGCGGCGTGTGCGCGTACTTGTTGGCGACGGCGCGGCTCACCGTGGAGGGATGGACGCCGACCTCCTCGGCCACTTCTTTGATCATCATCGGGCGCAGGTAATCGAGGCCGCGGTCAAGAAACTCGGTCTGGCGCCGGATAATCGCCTCGCACACCCGGATCACGGTCTGCTTGCGCTGCTCGATGTTCTTGATAAGCTGAAGCGCGGAATTGAAGCGCTCTCGCACGTACTTGCGCACGTCTCCGCCGGCGTTGCCATCCCCGAGCAGCCGCCGATAGTGGCGGCTGAGGCGTAATTGGGGCAAGCCATCTTCGTTCATCACCACGCGGTAAGCGTCATCCACCTTGACGAGCGCGATATCCGGCTCGATGAGGCGCGGCTGCACGCTGTTGTACCGCTGGCCGGGATGCGGGTCGAGGCGCCGGATCGCCGCCAGGCTCTCTTCGACCTCCTCCGCCGAGCAGCCCAGTGCGCTCGCGATCTTGCGGTACTGCTTGGTCTCAAGCTCGCCGAGGTGGTCTGAGACAACGCGGAACGCCAGTGAGTTTTCTTCCCCCGCCACGCGAAGCTGAATCAGCAGGCATTCGCGCAGATCGCGCGCTCCCGCGCCGGCTGGGTCAAGCTCGTGAATGAGCGTCAGCGCTGCCTCCACGTCCGCGATCGAGTGACCGCCGGCCTCGGCCATTTCTTCGAGGGTCGCGGTCAGATAGCCGTCTTCGTTCAGATTTCCAATGATGGAATAGGCCGCGTCTCGCACTTCTTGCGTGCACGGGGAGAGGTTCACCTGCCACTGAAGGTGGTCCGAAAGCGAGGTGGGCCGGGAAAGGAAATTCTCAAAGGAGGGCCTTTCAATCTCCTCCGCGGCGGGTGATTTGAATCCTGGATCGAGATAGTCGTTGAAGAAGGAACCATAATCGACCTCATCGAACGGGTCGCGGTCGCCATCCAGCGAAGGAGCGTCTCCTTCCTGCGGCGCGGGCGACTCCGCCTCCGTCTTCTTCTGGTCCTCTTCCAGGCTGGGGACAACGTCGGTGACTTCTTCGAGCAACGGGTTTTCCACCATCTCCTGGTTGATCATGTCCCGCAGTTCCAGCTTGTTCAGGGCCAGAACCGTGACCATCTGGACCAAGCCGGGCGTCAGAATCTGCTTCTGCGCGACCTTGAGGTTCAGACCGATTTTGGGCTGCGTCTTGCTCATCATATTACTAAACGGAAGTTATCTCCAAAGTACACTTTCTTCACCTCCGAGTCGTTGCCCAGCTCCTCCGGGGTGCCGGAGCGGAAAATTCCGCCTTCGTTAATTATATACGCGCGGTCGGTAACTTGAAGAGTCTCCCGTACATTGTGATCCGTCAAAAGCACTCCAATTCCGGAAGTTTTAAGCTGCAGGATGATTTTCTGGATATCCAGGACCGCCAGGGGATCGATGCCCGCGAACGGCTCATCGAGCAGCACGAACGAAGGGGAAATCACCAGGGACCGCGCCACTTCTACGCGCCGCCGCTCGCCGCCCGAAAGGAGATAACCGTAACTGCGCCGGACGTGCTGCAGGCCGAATTCCTCCAGCAGATCTTCCAGCCTCTCGCGGCGCTGATAGGGCGCGAGAGGAATCGTTTCGAGCACCGCCATGAGGTTTTCCTCGACGGTTAGCTTCGTGAATACCGAGGGCTCCTGCGGTAGATAGCTAATGCCGTTGCGGGCACGGAGGTACATTGGAAAAGAGGAAATGTCCACGCCGTCGAGGAGCACACTGCCGGAATCCGCGCTGGTAAGCCCAACAATGATGTAAAAGGTGGTGGTCTTTCCGGCCCCGTTCGGGCCTAACAGCCCCACTACTTCCCCTTGGCATACTCTTAAGCTAAGGTTATCAACTACTTTGCGGCCTTTAAACGATTTTGTGAGGCCGGCGGTCGACAGAATCTGCATGGGTCACTGGCGCTGTACCCGGCGCTTTGAGAGGGTTTGGGACGTGTTCGCTCCGTTAGCGAAGAGGCTAGCATCGCGGACGAAGAAAGTCAATTCACGCCCCGTCAGGAAACCCTGCTGCTCGTCGTAAATCACAGGCGGGCCGCCGGTTAGGACGATTTCTCCGGTTTTGGCGAAGTACTCGGCGCGCTCTCCGTGGCCGCGCCGGCCTGGCGGTTGAGCCAACCGCACATCGCCGCGGGCTATCGCCCGCTCAAGCTCCGCCTCCCCGGTGGCCGTTGAGAAGTAGCCCTCCAGCCGATCACATTGTACCGACGCGCTGCCTGCGTCCATAACCACGTGGCCCTCATAAACGGCCGTGTGGCGCAATTGGGAATAGACCAAGCGGTCAGCGCGAATTGTTACCGGCTGAGCGGCCTGAGCAATTTTACCTCCATTGGCCTCCCCGGAGTGAGACGCCGCTTGGATCAGAGAGGTTGTCGCGCCGCCGCGGGCAATCACTTGCTCGGTTTTTCGGTCCACGTCGAGCGAGGGCGCGTGGATCACGTCGGCGCCGCGCCACGCACGCACGGCTCCCTGATAATGGGCGCGGCCGTTGTTCTTGTTTACCG
>JBOGJW010000425.1:0-2976 GCA_050745245.1 Terriglobia bacterium
CCGAAGCGCGGCTGGTGATAGAAACCCATGTACGGATCAAATCCCACGGCGTAACACGCAATCGTGAAATCCTTCGCGAGCAAGCTGTAACCCAAAGAGAGCATCGCGTTCACGGCGTCGCGGGGCGGGCGGCGGTTGCGGCCGGCGAAATCAAAGCGGAACTGTGCGGCGTCGCCGTCGTCGTTTGGCTCCAACTTGATCATTCCGGCGAAGTCCGCAAAATAAATCCGGGCGCCGTTCCCCTCAATCCCCAGCAATTGTTCGAGACTGGCGGCCCGCTCGGCCTGTTCGCACATTTGCTTGAGGGCCATGAGCGACTGCGCGCCTGGCTCCAGATGGTTCCGCTGCAGCATTGTGCGCTGATTGCGAATCTTCCCCGCGACCAGGCGGCGCGCCAGGGCGAGCTGGAACCACTCCTCCCCGGCGAGGCGGAATTGAGCTCTGCGCAAGAAGATATTTTTAGAATTGAGGCCGGTCGTGATGCCGTAGAACCATCCGCCTTGCGAGAAGTAACAGATGGGTTTCGCCGCCTCGCACAGGGATTGGATCGCCTGCGTGGACACCTGCACGTTGCCCATCAGATTGACCTGGCAGATTTCGCCGATGCGCACTTCCTGCTTGAGTTCGTCCTTCTCGCGCATCTGAAGCACGTTACCGGATTTCCCTACCCGAAGTCCTTGGACGTTCAAATAGAGCGGGCGGAGATCGTCGCGCGGCGTGACCAACTGGCGCGCCTCCGCAGGCTCAGGTGCGGAGGAACCGGCGCCGGCCAATTCCTCAAACAGATCCAACTGCAAAGCCTGACTGCCCGGCCATGATGCGATAGCGCCTCGTGGCGCTCCGCGCAATGAATTGGTTTCGTCCGGAAGGCAAATACCAACCAGAGAGCACCCGGGACATTTGGGAGAGTCCTCTAACGGCGGAGGAATTTCGCCTGCACGCGCGAGCTTCCACGCCCGCGCGATAACATCTCCGGCCTCTCGCATGAGTTCAGCGTCGAACGCCACCCGCACCCGCTGCCGGGTTCGCACATAGTACGCCACGCCTTCCTCACAGCGGTAGCCGTTTTCACGGAGCACCAGACCTTGGACTGCCAACTGGATTCGATCGGAGGGCCAAAGTTCCAGGCCCGCATCAGTTTCTTTCGGGCGGCCGTGCTTATAGTCAACCGGCGTCACGAGACCGCCCTCCGCCTCCACCAGATCGATCTTGGCGATCACGCGATGTTCCTCGCTCGACAGCGTCACCGAGCGTGACTCGATCTTTTCCTCGCCGACGGCGTCCGGCTTCGGCAGTTCCGACGCCTTCGCATCGACGCGCTTATGCTGAAACTTGCCCTCTACGGTGTCTACGCTCTCGCGGAAAACACCGTCCACCCATTCATAGAAGAAGAGGCGGGGACAGTAGACAAACTCATTCACCATGCGGGCGGGAAGATAATCCGGCAGGTCGCGTCGCGGTCTTTCGGGATATGCAGGCAGGGCGCCCATGTCTACCCCTCCCCAACAAGCTTGGCACTATAGCTTCAGCGCCACACCAGCGATCTTCGGTGCGCCGCCGGGGCGCTTATACGATGATGCACGGAGAATCCATCGTCGTGTAAGGCTTCCCGAGCGCGGTGATCACCCGGTCGCCGCGGCCTTCCGCGGGTCCAAGGTTCACGAATAACACCTGATCTTCCTCGTGATGGATGATCCCGGAGAGCTCGTTCCGGCAGCGCGCCAGGTCCGTCGGAGTCAACTGGCACTCGAAGACCGAATACTGCAGGTGATCGCCGTAACTCCGCATCGCCTTGAATACCTTCCGCAGCCGCTTCTCGTCCGAAACGTCATAGCACACCAGATAGCTGTTTCGCATGGCCCGCTCCCAAACATCAACACAGGTTCCAGGTGACAGGTGGCCCGGCTGTGGCGTGTAATCCACTACCTGAGCGCTAAGCTTGCCTCAGGGTAGAAGGCGCAGCCCTTCGGCACGGGCAAGCCGCTGCTGTCGCTGGTCGAAGGTAAAGAACACCTCAGCCTTGAGTACCAGTGCCGACGCCACGTGGAGCACGTCCAGCGCTCGTGTGCCGAGCTTGGCGGTGTGCCGGGACGAGAGAGTGCGTGCCAATGGGTATGCGTCAGGTGGGAAATCGCAGGCGCGAAAAACCCCCGAACGGATGTGCGAGAGAAAATAGTCGCGCACCGCGCGAGCCTCTCGAGCGGTGTAGCGCTTGACGAAGACTCCCAGTTCCACAGCGTTGCTGAACTCTGCTTCCAAAAAGGGCGTTAGACAGAAAACCGGCTGATGCTGCCGCACCAACGCGGCTGCCGATTGCGAATGAGCGTCTACGGAGTACAGTGAGAGCAAAAAACTCGAATCCGCGTAGGCGTTCATCGGTCTCCCCGGTTCAGCGCGGCCAGCTCAGCTCCGTCTGCCATCTTCCGCCTGCGACGGCCAAAGATCTTTCGCTGCACGGCGGCGAAGTCTGGATATTCCACCGTGGGCCGGAGCGGAACCAGCCTCGCAATGGGCCGCTGGCGCCGTCGGATTTCAACCTCTTCGCCCTTTTGCAGACGCACCTCAACTTCCGAGAAGTGGTAGCGTAAGTCCCGAACCGTAATGGTCTTCATAATGTGACACATCCTAGCATCCCGATTGCCAGCGGTCAACTTACGCCAACGAGGCGGGAACCCTCGCGACTTGAACGATCAAGTTTGTAAGTCTTCCACCACGGTTTGCCCGACAATATCCAGGTTGACGCCGCCCTTCGTCATTCGACGGCATACTGAACCTCGGCATGCGCCATCACTTCATCCCGAAAATACCGGCTCAGGTCCTGCGGCGTGCGCAGGGCCACCTTTCGCCCCCCGAATATTCTCGAAAGCTCGTCTTGTAAATCAAATAAACGGAAAAGGCCGGGCGCGCGGCCAGGCTCGAACTCCACCAATACGTCAACATCGCTGTGGGGCCCAAAGTCTTCGCGCAGTACGGAAC
>JBOGJW010000426.1:0-4923 GCA_050745245.1 Terriglobia bacterium
GTTCTGACCGCGACTTTAAAATTCGGGGGCGGCACTCCCGCCGGTTTTATCAGTACGCGGACCAACTGCTCCACTCCGAAGTGGACTTGCAGCGGCTCCTGGCCAGGAGTGCTTCGGGTGATTCGCATCAGGAAATCGAGGCAACCATCGCCCAGGCCCGCGAGGGCCTGCGGACGTCTTATTCGGAGGTTGAAGCGTGAATGGGTATGAATGTCCAGCCGGCGTTTCAAACGGCAACGCCTTTCGATTCCGTCGCGGAGTCTTACGACGAGTTGTTTACGGAATCTTTCGTGGGCAGGGCGCAGCGAAGAGTCGTCTGGAGGGAAATGGACCGGCTTTTCCGGCCGGGCCAGCGCATTCTGGAAATCAACAGCGGGACCGGCGTCGACGCTGTGCGGCTTGCGCAGCGAGGCGTGCGGGTTGTAGGATGCGACGCCTCTTCAGTCATGACCCATGTCGCAAGCCGGCGCGCGTTACAGATGGGGCTCGCCAGCAGGCTTGAGTTCCACACGGCGTCCACGGAAGAAATTTACAGACTTTCCGGAGAGCCGCCGTTCGACGGATTGCTTTCGAACTTTGCCGGCCTGAACTGCGTGCGGAATCTCGATGCCGTCGTCCCCGCACTGGCTCAACTGCTGCGGCCGGGCGCCAATGTCTTGTTGTGTGTTTTCGGGAAGTATTGCGCCTGGGAGCTCTTCTGGAACCTGGCGCATGGAAACCGGCGAAGGGCTTTTCGGCGGCTGAGAAAAGCTTTCGGCGGCGATGTCGCCGGCCAGCGGCTCCAAGTTGATTACTGGTCCGTCCGCCATCTCCGCCGCTGCTTCTCGCGCTGCTTTCGGTTTAAGCGCCAGGCCGGCGTGGGTATTGCGGTACCGCCCTCCTACCTTGAATTCTTGACGAGCCGCTGTCCGGGAATCTTCGGCGCGGCCGCGAAACTCGATCTCGGTTTGTCCGGCTTTCCGATATTTTGCAGTCTCGCCGACCACGCATTACTTACGTTCGAAAGGTTATAACTTATGGGCGCATCCGTTCAAACGTCACCGGCTTCTTCCGCGCTGAAGGCCGCGATTCGCCCGCACGCTCAGCCGGGCTCGGTTCTCCTCCGATGCCCCGCCTGCATGCGCGCGATGGGCGCACTCTGCTCCGCGCGCGTGGTAACGAATCCTCGCTGCCATGCTTGCGGCTTCCTATTAAGAAATGAACAGGGGGTATGGAACGGTCTGGCGCCTGGCCGCGAAGAGGGCTTTCGCCAGTTCATTGAGGAATATCAGGCGATTCGCCGCGACGAGGGGCGGGGCTCTCCGGGAGCCCATTACTACCTCGCGCTGCCTTTCAAAGATTCTACCGGCCGGAATTCCTGGCAGTGGATGATCCGCGGCAAAAGCTTTCGTCGCTTGCAGCGAAAGATCCTTCCTCAGATTGAGAGAGATTGCGAGGGCGGGATCGACACTCTCGACGTGGGAGCCGGCAACTGCTGGCTCAGCTACCGGCTGGCCTTGCGCGGTCACCGGCCCGTGGCACTCGACCTGCGAACAGACGATCTGGACGGATTAGGCGCTGCCCGCCACTATCTGCGCTTTCTCTCACAGCCCTTCCCTCGGTTCCGGGCGGAAATGGATCGCCTCCCGTTTGCCGAAGCGCAGTTCGATCTGGTGATCTTTAACGCTTCATTTCATTATTCCGAAGACTACGAGGTTACCTTGCGAGAAGCGCTGCGCTGCCTGCGGCGCCCCGGCCACATTCTTCTGATTGATTCACCTTTCTACAGCAACGAAGAAAATGGGCGTGCGATGGTCGCGGAGCGGCGCGCTGCATATCTCAAAAAATATGGCTTCCCTTCCGAGAGCATCCCTAGTCGTGAGTTCCTCACCGAGGACCTCTTGGGCCAACTAACCCGGACGCAGGGCGTCGAATGGCAGTTGGAAAGGCCCTGGTATGGCGTGCGCTGGGCGCTGCGGCCGATCGAAGCCTGGCTGGCGCGCCGGCGCGAGCCCGCAAAATTCTTCATCGCCTGGGGCAGGGTGTCCGCTGCATGATGATCCTCTACCACCCCAAGTCTACAAGCCCGCGCAGCAGACGATTTCCGCTGGCGGCGCTCGCGCTCGCCGCGATGATTGAAGGCCGCGAGGAATACTGCATCGTGGACGGAAACCTGGACCCGAATCCACCGGGTACTATCCAGCAGTTGCTGGAAACACGCCCGGTGGAGTTATTGGCGGTTTCCGTCATGCCCGGCCCGCAAATGGTCGCCGCCATGGAAACTTGCCGTGCGGTTCGATCAACTCATCCGCGCACGCCGATTGTCTGGGGCGGCTATTTCCCTTCCATTTACACCGATACAGCGTTAAACGCCCCTTATGTTGATTTCGCCGTTCGGGGGCAAGGCGAAGAAACGTTCGTCGAGTTAATCAGCGCGCTCCGAGGCAAGCGCTCCTTGAGCTCGATACCGGGTCTCTCCTTCAAAGAGACCGGCGGGACACACCGGCACAACAGCAACCGCCCCATGAAGAGCCTGGATTGTTTTCCGTGGTCTCCCTTTCACCGCATTGAGGCGCAGAAGTACGTTCTCCCCACTTTTCTCGGAAAACGCACGGCAGTCCATCAGGCGAGCATCGGCTGCCCCTTCCGATGTAATTTCTGCGGAGTGATTTCGGCGTTCGGCAGCCAGGAAAAAATGGAGTCGCCGGCGCGCACGGAGGCTATCCTGCGCCACCTTGCCCAAACCTACGGCGTTAACGCGATGCAATTCTATGACAACAACTTTTTTCTTCGCGAGGACCACGCCCGGGAACTGGCGGAAAGAATAACGGCGCTGGGGTTCCGCTGGTGGTGCGAAGCCCGGATCGACATCCTGCTGAGTTACTCGGATACGACGCTCGAAGCCATTCGCCGATCCGGGTGCGCGATGGTCTTTTTCGGCGCCGAATCGGGATCCGATTGGGCGCTCAAGGAAATGAATAAGCAGCTCTCGACGGAGCAGACGCTGCACCTTGCCCGCCGCATCCGCGAGTTCAGTATTATTCCGGAGTTCTCCTTCGTGGTTGGCAATCCCAAGAATCCAGAGCTGGATACGCGCGAATGCCTGCGCTTCATTCGAAAGATCAAAACAATCAATCCTCAGTCGGAGATCATCGTCCAGCACTACATCCCGGTTCCGCAGCGCAAACGCATGTATGGCGACGTGGAGGACAGGATGCGATTTCCTGACACGGTAGAGGAGTGGGCGAACGAGCGCTGGCTGAATTTTACGGTCCGCAAAGAGCCGGCCACGCCTTGGCTAAAAACTGCCACCAAGAAGTTAATTGATGATTTCGAGCTGGTCGTCGCCTCGCGCTGGCCCACGGCCCAGGACATTCGCCTTCCGTCCTGGGGACGCCGCCTGCTGAAGCTGATGAGTTCGTGGCGCTACGCGCTTGGAATCTATCGCTGGCCGCTGGAGCTTGCCTGGGCGCAGCGATTCGTGGAATTGCGCAAACCCAAGGTGGAAAGCCTGTGAAGGCTGCCACGTCATTCCGCGTGATGGAGACCCGGCGCGTTTCAGTGCGTGAGGGCTACGCGTTGTGGGCGGCGAGCTACGACCGCCACCCCAATCCGCTGCTGGTCCTTGAGGAGCGAACCGTCGCTTCGATGCTCCCCGGCGTTTTGAATCGCCGTGTGCTCGACGTCGCCTGTGGCACAGGGCGATGGATGACGAAGCTGGCCGGCCTCGGAGCCGAATCTGTTTTTGGCTTGGACCTCTCGCCGCAAATGCTGGCGCGCGCCGAGGAAAAAGTCTCGCTGCGCGGCCGTCTTGCGCAGGCGGATTGCCGGCGCATCCCGATATGTTCGGGAACCATCGACCTGGTCTTGTGCTCTTTCGCCGCAGGCTATTTGGGCGAGCTGACCGGGTTGATCCGGGAAATTTCCCGTATTGCGAGACCGCGCGCCGAGATATTCCTGAGCGACGTTCATCCTTCTTTCCACCGCCGGGGTTGGAAACGCGCGTTCCGGCATGGGACTCAGGTCCTGGAAATTGAGAATAAGAGGCATTCCATTGCAGAGATCGTTCATGCCTGTCAGGCCTCGGGCCTGGCCGTTGTCGACCGGGCGGAGCCGCATTGGGGGACGCCGGAAGAGCGCATTTTTCAAAGCGCCGGAAAGCTGCGGCTTTATCAAGAAAGTCTCGATGAACCCGTTATTTTCGTTCTGCGGCTTCGCCGCTCCCGGTGCGGCGAGGAAGGACGAATGCTCGGATGAGTCCGGCAGGCTTAAAGGATCGCAAAGAGCCCCGCGCTTGGCGCCTTGCGGGAGCGCGCATCGCTACGGGCGCAGTAGCGGCCGCGATGATGGATATTGAGATCGCAGACGCAACGATCAAGCACATTCAACCCGGCGCGCGGCAATCCCGCAGCACAGCCGAGGTTCAAACCGTTGACCTGACCGGTTACATGATCCTTCCCGGTCTCATCAATGCGCACGATCACCTGGAATTCAGCCTCTTCCCGCGCCTCGGCCACGGTCCCTATCGGAATTTTCTGGAGTGGGCTGCCGACATTTACCACCCGCAGTGCTCACCTGTGAAAGAACAGTTGTCAGTCCCGAAACCAGTGAGGTTATGGTGGGGGGCGGTCAGGAATCTCTTGTGCGGGGCCACCACCGTCTGCCATCACAACCCTCCGATTCCACGCCGTGTGCGGACGCGCCTGCCGGTCCGGATTGCCACCCGCTACGCATGGTCGCATTCCCTCGCCTTGGGAGGCGACGTGGCGAAAGCGTTTCAGTCGGCGCGAGGTGGCGCGCCCTTCATCATCCACGCGGCCGAGGGTGTCGATGAGGGGAGCCACGCTGAGATTTTTGAACTTGACCGAATCAAGGCGCTCGCTCCGAAGACCGTCATCGTCCACGGGGTAGGGATGGATGCCGCGGGTCACGACCTTCTCGAGC
>JBOGJW010000427.1:0-4683 GCA_050745245.1 Terriglobia bacterium
AGCCACGGTCAACCCGCTTCTCGGTTGACCGCGGGTTTGTGAACGATGGTGAAACGATGCGCCCCCATTCCCGTTGAAGTCTTTGGCGCTCCTGCCGATATTAGCAGGTGTCGTGAAAACAAGCGCCCACACAGTTCCGTTCTCCTCCAGCGGGAAGCCGCCTGCCGGCTTCGATTGCGACGCCGAGCGTTTGCTGGCTCCCTGGTGCATTTTGCATCCGCAGGTGGCCAAATTGAGCGAGGTGCTCCGCTCCGAGCCGCTGGATTTGAAAATCTTAAGCGAAGCGGCGCGGGCGACTCCCGAGCTGGCCGAGCGGGTGGTGAAGCTCTCAAACGCCTCGCTTTTTGGCCTTCCTCAGCCTGTCTCGACGATTGCTCAGGCGGCCATGGGGGTGCGCTCGGACGTGCTTCGGACTCTGCTGCTCACCTGCCACCTGGTGGAGCGCATTGCGCAGAATTTGCCCCCGAGCGCGGCGCGCTTCTTCTGGCGCCATGCGCTGCTGGTGGCGGCGTTCAGCCAGCACATCAGCCAGTGGATGCGCAATCCGGAGCCGGATCTCGCCTATTTCGCCGGCCTGCTCCATGACATCGGCTGGCTTCCGCTCCTTGCCGAGGGCGGCGCAGCGGCGGCTGGCGCAAGCGACGCCAGCAATCAAGAATTCGCCGCATCGCTCGGATGCCACGAGCATCAAAGCGAATCCGGCCACTGCGCGCTGGGGGCGAGCCTGGGGCGTCGCTGGGGATTTCCCGAATCGCTGGTGGAAATCTTCGAGTTTCACCACGAGCCGGCGCAAGCATTAAATTTTCCCAAGCTGGCCAGTACCGTGGCAGTCGCCGATGCGTGCGCGCGGATTCAGCTTTCTGGAAATACGGCAGGTAGCTTCAGGTCGAGCACGGAGGCGGTTCTGCACGGCCTCGATCCACGAATCCGCTTCAGGCTGGCAGAGATTTTCGAAGTCGAGTTCCAGCGCATAGAGAATTGGCTGAATTGCGATTCCGCCCGCTGCTCCTGATCGGCGTGTTCAGGGAATCATGGAAATGCGGCAGAGTTTCCAAAGGCAGGAAACTCTGCATTGCAAGGTCGTAATTTCTTGTTTTTTTAGCAAACATTTTGGGTGCTCACGTCCCGCCGTCACCCCCGCGAAAGCGGGGGTCCATTAATGAAATGGATTCCCGCTCCCCCGCCTGCGCGGAGGACAAGCTTTCGCGGGAATGACTGTAAATAGCGTTTGGTTGCGGCCAGCAGGCCGCGCTGCGCTACCTTTTGATCCAGCGTCAAAGGTCGCTACGGCGCCGGTTTTGCATTTGGATTTCTTATGAAGAAGCTTTGCATGTTGGTGGTCGATGATTCGCCCCTGATCCGCAAAATGGTGGAGGGGTTCTTGCGCCACGCGTCGGTGCAGATCGACGTTTTGGAGGCGGCGAACGCCCAGGACGCGCTGGCGCTGGCGGAGCGGCGGCCCGTCGATCTCGTCCTCTGTGACATCAACATGCCGGAGACCGATGGCCTTGCGCTGCTCCGCAAAATGCGGGAAGCCGAGAACACTCGCAGCGTTCCGGTCGTAATCATGAGCGCGGAGGGAAGCCTGAGCCGCGTGAAGGAAGCGGTCGATGCCGGAGCCAACGGGTTCCTTCGGAAGCCATTTGCCGCAAGCGAAATGCGCGAGCAGATCATCCGCGTTCTGGCAGCGCCTGCTCTCAAAACCCAGTAGCAGGGCTCCCCAGGCCCCAGAAGCGCGGAGCCTTATTCGCCTTTCTGCCCCTAGCTTCCGTGTCGCGCCCCCGAGCCGCGGATTCGCAGGCAGCGCGGAACTGTCGTATACTACCCTTTCGCAGGGAAGATTGAATCCCGCCTGAGCGATCGCGAACAGATTCCGAGCGCGAGCGGCCCTATCTACCTTCTCCCTAGCCCCACCTCTATCGATGTTGGAAGCGCCGCAGAAAATCCTTGTGATTCGCTTAAGCTCGATCGGAGATATTGTAAACGCGCTTCCCGCGGTGGCCGCTCTTGGCCAAACCTTTCCCGCGGCGGAGATCACCTGGGCGGTGGAGGCGCGGTACGCGTGCCTGCTCGGGGGTAATCCCTACGTGCGGCACACAATTCAGCTTGATACGCTCGGCTGGCGGAAGCGCCTGGGTTCGCCGCGAACCTGGGGAGAAATCGCAGGCGGCGTTCGCGCCTTGCGCCACACTCGGTACGACACGGTGGTGGATTTCCAGGCGCTGGTGAAAACCGGGCTGATGACGTGGCTCTGCCGGTCAGGAAGGCGCGTTGGATTTGCGGCCTACATTCATCGCGAGAAGGGCGCCGGCTTGTTCTACACCGAGACCGTTGCGCCGCCCCCCGCGGGCCATGTGATCGGCGAATATATGGCGCTGGTGAAGCGCCTGGGAGCCGAGACTGGCGGAACATGGCAGTTCCCGTTGCCTTCGCCGCCGTCGGCGCGAGACAAAATAGAGGCGGAGCTTGCGGTCGCGGGCGTGCGCGAATTCGCTATCGTGAATCCAGGCGGCGGCTGGGACGCCAAGCGCTGGCCGCCGGCCAATTACGCCGTGCTGATCGCCCGCTTGCAAGACGAGGTTCCGGGAGATGTGGTGCTTACCGGGTCGCCTTCGGAGGAGTCCATGATCCGCGAAATCATCCGCGGCTCGGGCCGCGCCCGCGCGATTTATTTGCCGACGACCATCTTGCAGTTCATCGCGCTGGCTCGCAAGGCGAAGCTATTCATCGGAGGCGATACCGGCCCTATGCACCTAGCTGCGGCGCTGGGCGTTCCGATTGTTGCGATTTACGGGCCCACGGACCCGGCGCGCAACGGGCCCTTTTCCGCCGTCGATATTGCGCTGACCAACCGCTCGGCCGTTAATCACACGCGCCGGGGCCCGGGCCACAAATTTCTTGAAGGCGTCGCCGTTGAAGACGTACTCGCAGCCGTGCACGAGCGATTGGCGAGGGAGCGTGAGCGCTAGTTATTCCGAGCGGGCGGCGCGCTGGCGTGTGCCCCTGGGCTTCGCCTTCACCATCGCTTTCCTCGTCCTGAGCCAGCCACGGCCGGCGCTGCTCGCGATCGGAGCCGCGCTGGCGCTGGCCGGAGTGGCGCTGCGCGGGCTTGCGGCCGGGCACCTGGAGAAGAACGAGAAGCTGGCCACCGCCGGCCCGTTCCGTTACACGCGCAACCCGCTTTATCTCGGGAGCTTTATCCTCGGGCTCGGGTTTGTGATTGCCGCTTCTTCCTGGATTCTGGGCGTGGCGTTTGTCGCGCTGTTTGTCGCTGTCTACACGCCCAGCATGCGGCAGGAGGAGGGCTTTCTTCGGCTCAAATTTGGCGCGGACTATGAGTCGTATGCCGGGGCGGTTCCGATGTTTCTTCCCGCGCCCGGCAGACGATTACCATGCCGCGGGTCTTTTGCCTGGGCGCGCTATAAGAGAAATCGCGAGTACCAGGCGGCCATCGGATGGCTTGCGGCTGTGATTTTCCTGGCCGCGAAATTAATGTTACGATGAGCCGATGACTTTATGATTTATCGAACGTTGCGGAGGCTTTGCGCTCCGCTGGTTGTGACTCTTTGTTCCTCGATTGCCCTTGCCGCTACGCCCGGGCTCCCCTTCGCTCCTGGTGAAACGCTCACGTACAACGTGACCTGGTCGGTGTTTCCCGCCGGCCAGGTGATTGCGTCTTTGAAACAGATAGGCAGCGGGCCCGAGGACGCGTACGAGATCGACACCACGGCTCGCTCGATGGGTTACGTCTCGCTGCTCTTCCGAATCGACAACCGCTACCACGCCGTCTTTGATCCTCGCACGCTCTGCTCGCGTGAAATCACCAAGACGATCAATGAGGGACGGCGCCATAAGCAGACGAAGATCGTTTTTGACGGCGCGCGCAAGGTTGCGATTCTTACCGAGCGCGATATGGCCAAGCCGGGGCATCCGCTGAAACACGCGGAAAATGCCATACCACCCTGCGTCGAAGATATCCTGACGGCCTTCTACTATCTTCGCGACAAGCCGCTCAGCGTAGGAGAAAAAATTCCGGTTCCGGTGAACGATGGCTCGAAGACTCACGATGTGATGGTGGACGTGCAGGCGCGTGAGCGCCTCGAGACTCCGCTCGGTCCTCGCGAGAGCTTCCGCGTGGAGCCGCGCGCGCTGGGCGACCTGTACAAAAAGGAGGGGCGGCTGCTGATCTGGCTCAGCGACGATCAGCAGCGCCTTCCATTGCGGATCAAGGCCATTATGCGGATCGGCACCATTACCGGCACGCTTCAATCCGTGTCGAAAAGCCCGCCTGAGGAGGCGGCTCAGAAACGCCAGTAGGCGATATCAGAGGCTCGTCCAGCCCGCACCATCACTGCGCCAGGTAACGCTCCACCGTTATTTTCTGCTTCCGCATCGTCACGCTCACCGCGCCATCACGCACGGTCTCATAGCACTGATCGCCTTCCCGCGCGAATTCGCCGCAAAATTCCGAACCTCGCTGCCCGCCTTGGTCGAGAATCACCTTTGGGGCAATGCGGGTCACCAGGGATCCGGATTCGAATGCGCTCGCGCGCGCGAGCGCGAGCACAGAGCTTTCAACCGGCGTGGCTGTCGTGAGCATTCCCCTCCCGGCATCACGGCTGGGATTGCCGGAAAGCAGGATTGATCCGTCCGCGCCCGCGAGCCTTACGATCAGATTGGGAC
>JBOGJW010000428.1:0-5361 GCA_050745245.1 Terriglobia bacterium
GTGTAGAAGCGCGACTTCCCCTGAAACACACCCATATTGCGATACGCCTTGAGCAACGCTTCCTGGGAGGTGTCTTCAGCGTCCTCATGATTGCCGGTAATTCTCAGCGCCAGGTGATAAATGCCCCGGTAGTATTGATTGGCCAGAATGGAAAAGGCTTCTGCGTCTCCCGCCTTGGCCGCGTCGACCAGGGGAAGCTCGTCAGCCAGATGCGTCGTCATTTTCTCGTCACCTCGCGGAAATTGGGGTGCTGTACCACTCCAATTTAGCGGGCGCGGACGAGGCCCGGCAATCCAGCGAACGGCGTAATTTACAAGAAAAGTCACCGTATAACGCTCCCGGCAATTGCGCTCCTTATGACGGGCGCGGGGCGCGGCAGGGGCGGGATCATGGCCGGCAGAATAGGCTAGTTAACTAGCCTTCTACGCGGCGATGTCCTTATCGCCGCGCGCCGGCGAGCGAGGTAGCACGGACCCCCGATTTTCAGGGCCTGCCCTGAGTGCAGCGAAGGGTCTGCGTTTTTTGGTTGGGCCTTGAACAAAGGCCGCAGACCTCAAAGGCGGAGGTCTGCGCTACCCGCTCCCCTCTCAGACGCGATCCCGCAGGGCTTTTTCGGCGGCATAGTAGCCGCACATGCCATGAACTCCGCCACCGGGCGGCGTGGATGAGGAGCAGAGGTAAACTCCGTCGAGCGGCGTCGAGTAAAGGCGCCAGGTAGGTCGCAGAAACAACTGCGGCAGGTCTTGCGCGCCGCCGTTCACGTCCCCTCCCACGATGTTCGGATTACGCCGCTCAAGTGTTGCCGGCGGCATGATGCTGCGCGCCAGGATGGTCTGCCGAAACCCCGGAGCAAAGCGCTCGATCTGGCGTTCGATGCGCTCGGTCATGTCGAAGTCCGATCCGTTCGGCACGTGGCAATACGCCCAGGCGGTGTGGCGGCCTGGCGGAGCTCGCGTCGCGTCCCACAAGCTCGGCTGCACCAGGATTACGAAAGGACGCTCGGCGTGCTCGCCCCGCCAGGCCGCGCGCTCAGACGACGCAATGTCCTCGATGCTGCCGCCCAGGTGGACGGTGGCCGATTGGGAACACTCGGGCGCCGTCCAGGGGATCGGACTCGCGAGCGCCCAGTCCAGCTTGAATGCACCGGGCCCGTAACGGTAACGCCTTAGCCGCCGCGCGAAGCGCGCCGGCAGCGCGCCGCCTGCCAGAGTAAGGAACTGGCGCGGAGTTACGTCGCACAGCAGCGCGCGGGCGGGAGGCAGGTGGGCGAGCGACCGGACGGTGCTGTGGGTGAGAAGCTCCCCGCCCAGCGTTCGCAAGTACGCTGCGAGCGCGTCGGAGATCTTCTGCGAGCCGCCGCGTGGAAACGGCCAGCCGGTGGTGTGCGCCGTCACGCCAAGCACGAGACCGAATGCGGCGCTCGGGCGGCGCTCGAGCGGAAGCATCGAGTGCGCCGCAAGGCCTGCGAAGAGCGCCTGCGCGCGCTCTCCCCGGAAGAGTCGTTGCGCAACGCGGCCGGCAGGCCCGAGGCCCAGGCGGGCGAAGCGCAGCAAGCTGAGCGGGTGCCTGGGCAATCGAAGCGGGCCGAGCAGCGCAGGTAGAAGCTGATCCCATCGCGAGACAAGATCGCCCATCAACCGCTGGTAGGCGGCAGCGTCAGGCCCCAGGCGCTTTGCGGTGGACTCGATAGATCGCTCCACGAGCGCTGCTGAGCCGTCATCGAACGGATGGGAAAGCGCGGCGGGAGGATGGACCCATTCGAGGCCGTGCTCGGCAAGCGGCAGACTGGTAAAGAACGGCGACGATACGGCCAGCGGGTGGATTGCGGAACAGACGTCGTGCGCGAAACCCGGCAGCGTGAGCGCGGCGGTGCGCGCGCCGCCTCCGACCTCTGCATTGCCCTCGTGCACCTGGACCCGCCAGCCCGCCCGCGCCAGAGTAATCGCG
This sequence comes from Terriglobia bacterium, assembly GCA_050745245.1. Classification (GTDB taxonomy): domain Bacteria; phylum Acidobacteriota; class Terriglobia; order UBA7540; family UBA7540; genus RH2-MAG17b. The sequence goes on from JBOGJW010000428.1 coordinate 1,948, forward strand.
GCAGCAAGGCCATTGGGCCCGGACCCGATCACGACAGCATCAGGGATGTCACGCAATTTCCCCTCCTTGGATCACTACTGAATACTGTAGCGAAGGTCGAAATCTTCGGCGCCTTGGGACCTTGCCCGCTGGCTGCCTGCGTTCAGAGACCGGTTTGTTGATTCTAAAGGCTTGCTAGGCTTCGTTCCAGCGATTGTCACAACTTTTTACCTCTTCCACGGCCCGCTCGCCCCCCATGATTTCTCAATTGGCTTGGCGCTGTAGCGCCCCTCCCGGCGGCGCTACGATTTTCATCCTTCGGGGCATCGCCGCGACCCGGCCACGACAGGCTCTCGCCAGAGACCGGTTTGTTGATTCTAAAGGCTTGCTAGGCTTCGTTCCGGCGATTTTTTGCACGTCCGCGTAGCTTCCCGTTCCGGCGGCCCGGAAAAAGCCGGCGCCGCAGGGGTAGCCACGGTCAACCGTCTTTTGGTTGACCGTGGGTTTGGCTGTTCGGTTAAAAATCCCACGGCCAGAAAGATGCTGACCGCGGCGACCATCCGCCTTGCAGAGCGTAACAGGAGCGCGTGAGGAAATGGAGACAGGCGAGATCAACGAGACGGTTTTTTTTAAGATAGCCCGCGCTTACCGCTGCTTACCGAGCGCCAGCCACGCAAAGCTGCCCAGCACGACCCCTGCCGCGGCAAGCCAGGGGCGGTGGGTAGTCGCCCACAATTGCAGGCTGCAATCGCGAGCCTCATCGCCGAAGATGCCGTGCGCTCCCGCATCGCCCGGCACGGGATGAAGCAAGTTGTCCGGGCGGCCAGGACTGACCGGTTCCGCCGTCTGCTGCGAATCGTAGCCCGTCTCGCCGAGATAGCGATCCAGCAGTCCGGGCGCTACCTTGTTGCCGAGGATCGCTTTTACGGTGGAGTTGCCCACGTAGACCTCGCGCCTCCGGTGGTGCGCCGCCCACACAATCGCGCGGGCCGCGACCTCCGGCTGGTAAATCGGCGGCACGGGCTTGGGATGACGCGGCAGGCGCGTGCGGCACCACTTGAATTGCGGTGTATTGAGCGCGGGAAGCTGGACCATGGTCAGGTGAATGGCGCTCTTGTTGTGCCGCAGCTCACACCGCACCGAATCAGTGAAACCGCGGATGGCGTGCTTCGCGCCGCAGTAGGGCGCCTGCAAAGGAATGGAGCGGTAGGCCAGCGCCGAGCCGACTTGCACGATGCACCCTCGATTGCGAGGCCTCATCCGCTTCAGAGCCGCCATGGTGCCGTAGACGGCGCCGAGATACGTCACCTCCGTTGCGCGCTTGAACTCTTCCGGCGTGATCTCATGAAACGGCGCGAAGATTGTCGTCATCGCGTCGTTCACCCAGATGTCGATCGGGCCGAGCTCGCGCTCGACTGCCTCTGCCGCCCGTTCCACCTCTTCGTAATGGGCAACGTCGGCCGGGAGCGCCAGGGCCGCGCCGCCGAGCGCCTCCACGTCTCGCTTCGCGCTGTCGAGCCCCTCCGTGCCCCGCGCCAGCAGGCCCACATGCGCTCCGCGTTCCGCAAAGGCTTTGGCGGTGGCGCGGCCCACCCCCGCCGAGGCGCCGGTTATGACGACGACTTCTGGTTCTTTTGCCATAGGGTGCCGTAAACAGCTTTGGGTGGCGCACACATGGTGGCATGTACCATTTGGCGCGGTCCAAGATCGCACACATCGCAAAGTGCGCGATGTATGCGCCACCCAGCCTGTCATCCCGAGCGCAGCGAAGGACCTGCTTGTGTCGAAGTATCTCCCACTGAAAGCAGGTTCTTCGCTTCGCTCAGAATGACATGCTTCAAAAGATTCGCTAAAACAAGGAATGTCACAACCGGATCAACGCCAGGCCGGAGGGCTCATCGAAAACGCGCTGAAGGTGTTTGGGCGATTCTCTGACGATCACTTCGAGCGTTGGCCGCACATAGGCTTCGACGAGGTGCCCTCCGAGCGCCGCGCCTTCCGAAGTGCCCACCACCACGTGCGCATGGATCTTCGGCTCGCCTTTTTCGAGCGCGATATCGCCGGCGAGCGAGAGCACCTCCACCTGCTGCTTTACCGGGATGCGCTTGTAAGCCTTGCGCTCGGTCTCGAAATAGCCGAGCACGGCCTCACGAAATCCGCCAATGCCCGTGATCTGGCCGGCTGAGAGCTTATTTTCGCGCGCGAATTTCAGCAGCCCTGAGGAGACTTCATCGCCCGCGTCGAACACCAGCACGTAAGTCTTCTCACCATTCGGATCAATCAGCTTGGATTTCACGCGCGCCTCCGCACCCACTCTTCGAGCAGAATGCCGCCCGCCACCAGAGCGGCGCTCGCCGCCAGCACCGCCACGGTCGCGCGGTTCCGATCCTCTCCCGCGCTTGCCGCCTGAGCCTCGTCCGCACTCGAGCCGTCGCCGCGCAGGGCCATCTGCAAAACCTCAGCCAAGTGCAGTGCGCGTCGCTCGGTGGTTTGCAAAATCTGTTCGCGGCAACTGAAGCCGTTGGCGATGATCAAGGTCTCGTCGCTCGCCTTGCGCACGGCAGGCAGAAGCACGTGCTCCCCCACGTTAACGGAAAGCTCGTAGTGTTCCTTCTCGAATCCGAACCCTCCCGCCATGCCGCAGCAGCCCGAGTCGAGAAGGTTGTAATCGAGGCCCATTTTATCCAGCACGCGCTTCTCCGATTCCATTGTCATGATCGCGCGGTGATGGCAGTGGCCGTGGACGATGGCCTTGCGGTGCAGCGAAGGCGGGTGATATTCGGGCAGTTCCTTGTCGAGAAATTCGCTCAGCAGAAAAGTCTGCCTCGATAGGCGCTTCGCATCCTCGTCGTGCGGGTAAAGATTCACCAGCTCGTCCCGAAAAACTGCCGCACAGCTCGGCTCGAGCACCACGATGGGAATGCCGGCGCGGATGGGCGCGCGAAGCGTTTCGATGGTTTCATCCAGCAGGCGCTTCGCGGAATCGAGCATGCCGTAGTCGTAGAGCGGGCGCCCGCAGCAGAGGTTTCGCCGGGGCACGCGCACCGCGCAGCCTGCGGCCTCCAGCACTTCGACGGCGGCTTGCGCGACCGGAGGATGAAAATAGTTGTTGAAGGTATCCGCCCAGAGGATTACCTGGGGTTTTTCCCCGTCGCCGCCGTTTACGCTCGCTGGCGGAACGCGGCGCCTGCGAGTCCTCGCATGCCAGCTCTTGAACGTTTCGTCCGCGAACGGCGGCAGCTCCCGGTGCCGCGAAATGCCGGCGGCGAGCTTCGCAAGCGAGCCGAGCAGCGGAGCGTGTCCAAAAAAATTCGCGAGCTGCGGGAAATGGCTGGCGAGTCCCGCCCATCGATGGATGTACCCGATGGCGTAGGCGTGGCGCGGCCGAATGCGCCCGGCGTAATAATGGGAGAGAAACTCGGCATTATACATGGC
>JBOGJW010000429.1:0-2203 GCA_050745245.1 Terriglobia bacterium
CGACCGGATTCGTCGTTCACATCCCTCCAATCCAGAACGATCACGTCGTCTCCCCATGTGTCCATCATTCCTCCCTTTCTAGAATGCGCGCGATATTTCTCTTCCCGTGCAACACGCGAATGACCCGGACCTCATTTCCTTGGGCAAGGTAATAAACACGGATATCTTCAAATTCCTCCACCGGCCACGAGCGCAGACCGCTGAGAGATTCGTTGGGAAGGTGCTTCGGCATACCCGCGTTCGGCATGCGCAGGATCTGGCCGATGGTTTTCTCAATGGCCTCCACGAACCGGTTCGCCACTTCCGGCAAGTTTCGATCGATCAGATAGTAGCGGAACTGGCGTATGATGTCGTCTCTCGCGGCCGGCCGGATGACGTGCGTCACGCTTTTTTTTCGGCGTCTTGTGTTTCCTGGCAAGCTCTGCAGCCTCCAACTTAAGTTCGCTCCAAAATTCTCGAGAGATCGGAATGTCCTCGCCCGATGTAAGGCCCTCAATCAGCAAGGCCTCTAGCTTCGCGTCCTCCTCCTTCGCCTGGGCCTCGCGAAGCAGCGTCCGAAAATACTCGCTCACGTTGCCGTAACCCTTGGTCGCGATCTGCTCCTCAATGAAAGTTTTGAGCGACTCGGGCAGCGAGATAGTGATGGTGGTCATGGCGGCCTCCGAAAATTCGATCTGCTCCAAGGCTACTATGCTTGTGATTTGTTCTCAATAGATAAGACAACATCTTCCGGCGCCACGATTTGCATCTCTGAAGCGGCGCCAAGCGGGTTCAGCGCTCCCGCTTCAGCCAGTTTCAGAAGCTCCGCATGGGTAAGCCTTGGAACGCGCCGCACGAGATCATCGATGGATACAAACGCGCCGCGCGCGCGCTCCGCCACCAGTGCGCGGCCCGTCTCTTCGCGCATTCCCTTGACGTAGCGAAGACCGATACGGAGCGCCCATGCGCCGACTTCGCGCTCCAGTGTGCATGCCCAGTCGGAGCGGGTAACGTCGATGCACTTCACCTTGAGGCCGTGCCGCTGCGCGTCTTTTACAATCGTGGCGGGAGAATAAAACCCCATTGGTTGATTATTCAGCAGCGCGGCGGTGAAGGCCGCCAGGTAATGACACTTCAAATAGGCGCTGGCATAAGCCAGCAGCGCGAAACTCGCGGCGTGCGATTCCGGAAAACCATAAAGGGCAAACGAAGTGATCGACTGCACAATCTGCTCCTGTGCTTTGCCGGCGATGCCTTTCCTCTCCATGCCGCGCCGCAGCCTCTTCTCAACCTCCTGCATCCGTTTTTCGGATCGCTTAAAGCCCATCGCGCGCCGCAGCTCCTCGGCCTCGCCCCCGCTAAAGCCGGCCGCAATCATCGCCATCCGCAGCAACTGCTCCTGGAAGAGCGGAACGCCGAGCGTGCGCTCGAGCACCGGCTTGAGCGAGGCGTGCGGATAGCTCACCGCCTCGCGTTTCTGCCGCCGCCTCAGGTAGGGGTGCATCATGTTTCCCACGATCGGGCCGGGGCGGATGATCGCCACTTGCACGACAATATCGTAAAAACGCTCCGGGTGAAGGCGCGGCAGGCAGGACATCTGGGCGCGGCTTTCGATCTGGAACATGCCGATGGTGTCCGCCCGTTGCAGCGCCTCGTAAACTTTCGGGTCGTCCTGCGGGAGGCGAGCTAAATCAACCGGCTCGCCATAATGGCCGCGGATAAGCTGCAATGAGTCTTCCAGCACCGCCATCATGCCGAGCCCGAGGAGATCGATTTTAATGATGCCCATGTCCGCGCAGTCGTCCTTATCCCACTGCGCTACCACGCGCCCGGGCATGGTGGCCGGCTCGAGCGGCACCACCGAATCAAGCTGGCCCTGGCAGACGATCATCCCGCCGGAATGCTGGCCGAGGTGGCGCGGCAGGTCCTGAACGCCCGAGCACAGCTCAAGGAATTTGCGGATGCGCGGCTGTTGCAGGTCCAGGCCGCTTTGCCGGAAATGATTTTCCAGCGTGTCGCTCGCATCCTGGTACTCCCAGGCGCCCACCACGCTCGAAAGGCGGTCCAGCATCTCGCCGTCAAAACCCAGCACCTTCCCCACCTCGCGCGCGGCGGAGCGGCCGCGATAGGTAATGACGTTCGCCGTCATGGCGGCGCCGCGCCGCCCGTATTTTTCATAGACGTACTGGATGGCGCGCTCGCGCTGATCGCCGGAGGGCAGGTC
>JBOGJW010000430.1:0-10702 GCA_050745245.1 Terriglobia bacterium
GCTGAATGCTCACCCCGTGATCTTTCACTGGAAGTACAAGATGGACGAAACCATCATTGACTAGTTATTTAGAGAACTATCAGCTAGTTACCACAGAAAACATCCATAGCAGGGCTTGGAATCAACAGAAAGGGGTCCGCAGTGCCACACCCGGACAAGAACTATTTCTTTACATCTGAATCGGTTACAGAGGGCCACCCGGACAAGATCTGCGATCAGATCTCGGACGCGGTGCTCGACGCCGTCCTGGCCGAGGACCCAAAGGGCCGCGTCGCCTGTGAGAGCATGGTAAAGGACCAGACGGTCTACGTGATGGGCGAGATCACGACGCACGCCAAGCCGGACTTCCCGAAGCTGGTCCGCGACGTGGTACAGACCATCGGCTATACGGACAGGGATTGCGGCTTCACGGCCGACGGCTGCTCCGTCACGGTGAACGTCTCCCGGCAAAGCGGTGACATCGATATGGGCGTCGGTACCGGCGGCGCTGGCGACCAAGGAATGATGTTTGGCTACGCCTGTGACGAGACCGACGAGCTGATGCCCTTTCCCATCACCATGGCTCACAAGCTCTGCCAGCGCCTTGCCGAGGTGCGCCACAAGAAGGTCCTCGACTTTGTCCGCCCGGACGGGAAATCGCAGGTGACGGTCGAATACGAAAACAGCACTCCGAAGCGCGTGGAGGCGGTAGTGGTTTCAACCCAGCACACCGCCGACGTGAGCCCGGAAACGCTGCGCGAGGGCGTCCTGCAATGCGTCATCAAGCCCGTGATTCCGGCCCACATGATGGACGCGAACACGAAAATACATATCAATCCCACCGGCCGCTTCGTTACTGGAGGGCCGGTTGGGGATTCGGGGCTTACCGGGCGCAAGATCATCGTTGACACCTACGGCGGCACGGCGCATCACGGCGGCGGCGCTTTCTCCGGCAAAGACCCCACCAAGGTTGACCGCTCCGCGGCGTACATGGCGCGCTACATCGCCAAGAACATCGTGGCCGCCGGGCTTGCCCGCCGCGTCGAAGTTCAGTTGGCGTATGCGATTGGAGTGGCCGAGCCGGTTTCCGTTATGGTGGATACCTTCGGCACCGGCACGGTGAGCGACGAAAAACTGGTGGAGCTGATTCGGAAGAATTTCGAGCTCACGCCGCGCGGCATCATCAAGTCTCTCGATCTGCAAAAGCCGATTTACCGGAAGACGGCGGCCTACGGGCACTTTGGGCGCAGCGAGGCGGGCTTCACCTGGGAAAAGACGGATAAAACTGACACACTGCGGAAGGAGGCCGGGCGCTAATGGCGACAACAACGGCAAACACGGCTTACGATGTGAAGGATCTCAACCTGGCGGCGAAAGGCAAGCTGCGCATCGAGTGGGCGGAGCAATGGATGCCCGTGCTGCGGCTCATCCGTGAGCGCTTCAGCAAGGAGAAGCCGCTCAAGGGCGTGCGCCTCTCGGCCTGCCTTCACGTCACCACCGAGACGGCCAACCTCGCCATCACTCTCAAGGAAGGCGGCGCTGACGTGGTGCTGTGCGCGTCCAATCCGCTCAGCACGCAAGACGATGTGGCCGCCAGCCTGGTGAAGGATTACGGAATCTCCACCTTCGCCATCAAGGGCGAGGACAACGACACCTACTACGGGCACATCCTCTCCGCGCTCGCGCACCGTCCGCAGATGACCATGGACGACGGCGCCGACCTCGTCACAACGATTCTCACCAAGCGCAAAGACCTCGCCGGCGAGATCCTGGGCGGCACCGAAGAGACCACGACCGGCGTCATCCGGCTGCGCAGCATGGCCAAGCAGGGCGTGCTGAAGTTTCCGATCATCGCCGTCAACGACGCCGACACCAAGCATCTCTTCGACAACCGCTACGGCACGGGGCAGTCAACGGTGGACGGCATAATCCGCGCCACCAATGTCCTGCTGGCCGGCATGAACGTGGTGGTGGCGGGCTACGGCTGGTGCGGGCGCGGCTTCGCCATGCGCGCGCGCGGCCTGGGCGCGAACGTCATCGTGACGGAAGTGAACCCCACGCGGGCCATCGAAGCGGTGATGGACGGCTATCGCGTGATGCCGATGGCTGAGGCTGCCCGAATTGGCGATGTGTTCGTCACGCTCACCGGCGACAAGAACGTGATCCGCGGCGAGCACTTCGAGACGATGAAGAGCGGCGCGATCGTCTGCAATTCGGGCCACTTCAACGTGGAGATCGATATTCCGGCGCTCGCGACGCTCGCTTCGGGCAAGCGCCAGACGCGCGAATTCGTCGACGAATACACGCTGCGCGACGGGCGCAAGATTTATCTGCTCGGCGAAGGGCGGCTCATCAACCTCGCAGCGGCCGAGGGCCACCCTGCCGTGGTGATGGATATGAGCTTCGCCAACCAGGCGCTTTCCGCCGAATTTATGGTGAAGAACGCCAGCAATCTCGAAAACAAGGTCTACATCGTTCCCACCGAAATCGATCAGGAGATCGCGCGGCTCAAGCTCGATTCGATGGGCCTCGCTATCGACACGCTTACCGCCGAGCAGGTGGAGTACCTGGCCTCGTGGGCGGAGGGAACGTAGACTCATTTGTGATTGGCGATTGGTGATTTTGTATTTGTTTCTGACTTCTAAATTCTGATTTCTGACTTGTTCGTCCTCGCGCACTTTTTCCCCAGGCGTTTGAAATCTCAAATTTGAAATTGCCGCAGGGGCGCACGGTGAAAGACTCGGGTCAAAACGCGCTTGATACGGCGCTTGCTCGCGGCGCAAGCTATGCCGACGTGCGGGTAATGGACATCCGCCAGCGCTACCTCTCCACCAAGAACGGCCGGGCCGGTCAGGTGCGCGATTCGGAATCGCTTGGCCTGGGCATCCGTGTAATCGCCGGCGGCGGCTGGGGATTCGCTTCCACGCAGAACCTGTCGCGGGCTGCCGTCGATGCTTCCGCGGCCGAGGCGGTCGAGATCGCCCGCGCCAGCGCACTGTGCAAAAAGCACGACGTGCGCCTCGCCCCGGAAGGCAAGGTCACTCATCACTGGGAGGCTGCGTGCGAGATCGATCCGTTCAGCGTTCCGGTCTCCAACTGCCTCGACCTGTTGCTGAAAGTAGATGCGGAGCTTCGCGCGGTTGAGGGCGTTACGCTGGCGGAAGCGTCGATGGATTTCCGCCGCATCGACCAACTCTTCCTTTCGAGCGAAGGCTCCGAAATTCGCCAGGTGAAAACGCAGACGGGCGCGGGTTACGTCGCCACCTCGTTTCGCCATAACGAGATTCAGCGCCGCTCGTATCCCAACTCCTTCGGCGGGCAGTATCAAACGCGCGGCTACGAGCTGATCACGGAGCTGGACCTTCCGGGCAACGCGCGGCGAATCGCGGAAGAGGCCGTAGCGCTCCACGACTGCCCGCAATGCCCGGCCGGAGAGTTCGATATCATCCTCGGCAGCTCGCAGCTCGGATTGCAGATTCACGAATCCATCGGCCACCCGATCGAGCTCGACCGCGTGCTGGGCGATGAGGCCAACTTCGCGGGCATGAGCTTTCTGACGCTTGATAAGCTGAACGCGCTGAAATACGGCTCGGGGATCGTCAACGTGGTGGCGGACGCAACCATCACCCACGGCCCCGGCCTCGGCACGTTCGCCTACGACGACGAGGGCGTGCCCGCGCAGCAGACGCCAATCATCAAAGATGGCCGGTTCGTCGGTTATCTTACTTCGCGCGAGTCCGCCGCCTCCATCGGGCAGGCGCGATCGAGCGGCGCGATGCGCGCCGAGGGCTGGAATCGCATTCCGCTCATCCGCATGACCAACGTCAGCCTGCTTCCCGGAAAGGGCAGCCTCCACGACCTGATCGCCGGCACCGACGATGGCATTTACGTAGAGACCAACCGGAGCTGGTCAATCGATGACCGCCGTTACAATTTTCAGTTTGGGACGGAGATCGGCTGGGAAATCAAGCACGGCAAGAAAACTCGTATGCTGAAGAACCCGAGTTACGGCGGAATCACCACCGAATTCTGGAACGCGTGCGATGCCATCTGCGGGCCCGAAGAATGGGTCCTCTGGGGCACACCCAACTGCGGCAAGGGCCAGCCCATGCAGACCATGGGAACCGGCCACGGCGCCTCGCCCGCGCGATTTCGCAAGGTGCAGGTGGGAGTGGCTTACCAGAATTGATTCATTGGTTCATTGAATCATTGATTCATTGTGTTTTTTTGCGTAAACCAATCAGTTGTGGAAGCGGCTTGTGCCAGCAACCGCAATGGTTCAATGGGTCAATGATTCAATGAAGAAATGAACCAATAATGTCTCTCTCTCGCCAACTCGCCGAGGATCTCGCCGGCAAGGCGCTCCGGTATTCAAGCGCCGAGGAGACCGAGGTCTCCATCGCCGGCGTTTCCTATTCGCTTACGCGTTTCGCCAACAACACCATCCACCAGAACGTCGCCGAGGAAGACCTCAGCCTTTCCGTGCGCGCCGTCGCCGATGGGCGCACAGCGCGGGCGAGCACCAACAAGCTCGACGATGACTCGATTCGCAAGGTGTGCGATTCGGCGCTGGCGCTGGCCAGGCTTCAGGCGCCCGACCCTGACCTGATGTCGCTGCCGGGCGCGCAAAGCTACCGCGAGATCAACCGGTTCGATGGCGAGACGGCCGCGCTGAGCCCGCGCGAGCGCGCCGAGGCCGTTCGCGAGGTGATCCAGCGAGCCGAGAAGGATCAGATCACGGCGGCGGGCGTCTTCTCAAGCGGCTCGCTGGCGCACGCCATCTGCAACTCGCGCGGGCTTTCGAGCTTTCACCAGGAATCAGTCTCCGAATTTTCGGTGACCATGCTCAGGGACTCCAGCTCCGGCTGGGCGAAAAAAACCGGGCCGCGCTTCGGGGCGCTGGACATTGACGAGCTGGCGGAGCGCGCCGCTCGCAAGGCGCACGGAAGCCGCGAGCCGCGCGAAGTGGAGCCGGGAAAATACACCGTAATCCTGGAGCCTTCGGCGGTGATGGACCTTTTGGGTTTTCTGCTGCTCGATTTTGGCGGGCTCGCCGTGCACGAGAAGCGGAGCTGCCTCACCGGGCGCACCGGCCAGAAAGTATTCGGCGAGAATATCGTAATCCGCGACGACGTTTATCATCCCGAGCAGAGCGGGCTGCCCTTCGATGGCGAAGGCGTGCCGCGACAGCGCGTGAATCTGGTTGAGCGCGGCGTGGTCGCCAACCTTGTCTATTCGCGCGAGACGGCGCACAAAATGGGCGTGCAGCCGACAGGGCACGGCTTCCCGCTGCCCAATGAATACGGCGAGGCGCCGCTGAACCTGGTGCTCGAGGGCGGGAATGCGAGCGAGGAGGAACTGATCCGCTCGACCGAGCGCGGGCTGCTCGTGACGCGCTTCTGGTACATCCGCGAAGTCGATCCTTACACCAAAATTCTCACCGGCATGACTCGCGACGGCACGTTCTGGATTGAAGGCGGTGAGGTGAAATACGGCGTCAAAAACTTCCGGTTTAACCAGAGCATCATCGAGATGCTGAACCAGGTGGAAATGATGACGCCGCCGGTGCGCGCCGCGGGCGAGGAATCGGTCGAGATGGTGGCGCCCGCGATGAAGATTCGCGATTTCAACTTCTCTTCCCTAACCAAGTTTTGAACCTGCCTGGCGCATGGCGCGGAGCTGCACTGTGTCAGGTCATCGGCTTTTCCCCGGATAGTCGCGCTCGGCGCCCTTCTGAGCTACTCTTTCGCGCTATACTTGCCTTATGGATCTCGAAAAGACCGTGCAGTTTATGGTTGAGCAGCAGGCCGAGTTCTGGGCTGACATCCGCGCCCTCGAAGCCAGGCAGGCGGAGACCGCCCGGCTCGCTGATGAAAACCGGGAGCGCATTGGACAGTTAGTGGGCGTATGCACCTCGCTCGCCCAGCACGTTGGCACGCTGGCTCAGCACGCCGAAGACACGGACCGCCGCATCCACGACTTCGCCGAAGAGACCAACCGGCGCTTTCAAGAGACGGATTACAAGCTGAATGCCCTTATTGAGACTGTCGATAAGCTAACGCGTCGCAATGGCGGCCACACAGCGTCATAGTTTGTCTTGTGAGGCAAAAGCCCAAGGTCAATCACTCAACGATTGCTGTGGCTACGGCATCTGGCGACGTTCAAAAAATTGCAAATCAGGGCGCTATCGTCTAGGGGTTAGGACGTGAGATTCTCAATCTCAAAACCCGGGTTCGATTCCCGGTAGCGCTACCAGCACTGAGCCGAGCATACCGTTTATACTCGCATCATGGCGAACGAGTCTGCCAATCCGATGGAGTTCTTCGTGCAGCAGCAGGCCCAATTCTGGGCCGACATGCAGGCGCTGAAAGAGAACATTGCTCGCAATACCGAACACATCGCCCGGCACGATCAGCAGATCGCGACGCTTGCCGGTCTCGTCGGCCAGGTGGCTCAGGCCGAATTGCGCCTGGTTGACCGAATTGAGGATAATGCGCGCTCGATCAGGGAGCTCCGGGAAGCTCAAGCCAACAGCGATTACAAGCTGAATGCGCTGATCGAGACCGTGGACAAGCTGGTGCGGCGCAACGGCGGCTCCTCACACAAGTAAGCCTGCTTCCAGAATTCACCACCCACAATCAGCATTCATTGCGCGGTTTGCAAGAGGCTCAGTAGTGCGCTTCCATCGGGGCTTCCCCAGCCTGTGCAGGCGTCCCAGCCGGGACCTGCGTTGTACGATCCGTTCGTGCCGGTCGTGATGTCGCGAAACGCGCCAGGGCTGGCACCGGCCCGCGCGTAGAGCGTCGGGTTCAGGTAGCCGACGGGACGCCCGAGGCCCTGGTTAAGGCAAGCGATCAGCCCGGCCCACAGCGGCGCCACGGCGCTGGTGCCGCCCACTACAGAATTCGAGCTATCGACGAGGATCTGATAACCAGTGGCGGGATCCGCGTCGCCAGCCACATCCGGCACGCCGCGGCCGCGGAAGTGGCTCGCGTTTACCGACGGCGGAACGTTGGCGTTCGCCTGCCACGAAGGGAGCGGGAAGTACTCGCTGACGCCGCCTCCGCCCGCTCCATCGCTGGGGAGATCATCCCAAACCACCTCGCTCGTGATTTTGCCGCCGCTTGAATCGAGCTCCGTTCCGCCGCAGGCGAGCGCGTAAGGGCTGGAAGCGGGGAAATCGACATGCGCGAGGCCGTCGGAGACGCCGTCGGACGAGCCGCCGTCGCCCGACGCGCAGCACACCGTCACTCCCATCGTCCCGGCAGCTTCAAAGGCGCTGTTGAAGGCGTTTTCGTCCTGCGCGCTCCAGGTAGATTCCGGCCCTCCCCAACTGATCGAGAGCACAGAAGGCTTGTGCTGGGTGTCGTGAACGGCCGTCGTGATAGCGTTCAGAAAACCTGCTGTAGTGTTCGGAGCAAAGTAGACGACGATGCTCGCGCCGGGCGCCACCGAGCCCGCCACCTCGATATCGAGCATCACTTCGGCGTCGGGCCCGCTGGGATCGCCGGTGGGGGAGTTCTGGCCGCCGCTCACGGAGACCGCAGAAACTGCGGGCGCCGGCGAAATCCCGGTCTGCGCGAAATAGGTTTGTAGATCCTGCGTGGAGTACCCGCCGCCGAGCTCGATGATCGCAATCGTCCCGCCGCTGCCCCTGAGGTTGACGGGAAAGCTGTAGAGCTCAGCCACCTGGACGGGAGTGTACGAGACGGAAACCGACTGCGCGGGCGCGATGCGGTAGTGCGGGCGAGCGCGGGGCAGGTCGTCAAAGCCGAAAGCGCCAATCACAATTCCGGCCAGGTTCGAGGGCACATAGACCGGTCCCGTGCGGCAGCGGTAGGTGCCTCCGCGGTAGCTGTAGCACGCCATCTCAACCTTGAAGGCATCGCGCAGGGCTTGAAGCGTCCCTGCCACGATTACCGTGCGAGCGCCGGTATTCACGCTGGATACGCTCAGGCCACTTTCTGCGGCGAAGATTCGCACCTTCTCAACGTCGCCAGCGTCAGCGCCATAGGTCTGGCTGAATTCCTCGCGCGTAAGAAATTGGCCCTGCTCGGCGGCGCGAACCGCGGCTTCGCCGAGCGAAGGGGTTTCGGCTCCCGCCGCGCGAGCCCGCAGGAGAAGCGTGACTTCCGTCTTCTGCTGCGGATCAACTGGCCCAGTGGATTCCGCTTCCGGCGGCAGAAACTGCTCACTGCCCGGAATCGCGACATAGCCCCCAGGGGTTGCCATTTGATAAATGCTCCTCTCCTCAGTCGGCTTATCCGCTCTTGAGCCCAACGATAAGAATATACGATCCGAGCGCTCAATTCGCGCTTTGCTTGATTAGCGGACTCAGGACATTCTCTGGTAATACTCGACACGACACTCTACTGATCAATATGATGGCGACCCGGATACTTGACAGCGCACGGGCACGAGCCTATGCTCCAAACAAAACATCTTATGCAGGAGGTCAGTGCTATGGAACCCCGGCGCTTCAAACCCTGCTCTACTTCGGTGCTCATTTCGTTACTGGGAGCATTTCTTCTCCCGTTGCTCTTAAACGCGCAGAATTACTTTCAAACGAACCTGGTCTCGAACAGCAGCGCGATTCCGGCCGCGCACATCGATCCGAATCTGGTAAACCCCTGGGGAATGGTACAGACCGGTACGAGTCCCTTCTGGGTTTCCGACCAAGTGACCAACAAGTCGACGCTTTATATGGGTACCGGCGCGGCTGTTCCGCTCGTGGTGAATATCCCGCCAACCAGCGGATCGCCGAACGGCCCTACGGGTGTTGTAGCTAACACCGGGACGGGATTCCCCCTTCCGGCGGCGAGCGGAAGTGGGACGGTGTCCTCGCGCTTCATTTTCGACAATCTCAATGGGCAACTCTACGGATGGAACCCGATGAGCACCGGCGGCACCGCCAACGCCGTGGTCACGGTGACCACCCCGGGCGCGGCGTACACCGGGCTTGCAATCAACGGTACCGGGAGTCTCCTCTACGCCGCAGATTTCACCCCGGCAGGCGGCGTCGATGTGCTCAACAGCCAGTGGCAATCGCAAGGCAAGCTCCCGGCGCTTCCGAGCAACATCAGCCTTCCTTCCAATTACCAGCCGTATAACGTAGCGGATATTAACGGTACGCTATTCATGGCTTACGACCCGCTCCTCACCAGCGGCCCGCTCGCGGGGAAGCTGCCCGAACTGGGCGACGGCAATGGAGCGGTGATCAAGTTCGATCCTACAACGATGACCTATAGCGAGCTGGTTGCTCCGGGCGTCGGCGATGGTCTGAACGTGCCCTGGGGCTTCGCGATGGCGCCGTCGGACTTCGGGAAGTTCAGCGGCGACCTGCTGGTAGGCGAATTTGGCAACGGCTGGATCAGCGCGTATAACCCAACGAACGGCAACTTTGACGGATACCTCACCGATGACTCCGGCATGCCGATTGCCGATGGCGGACTGTGGACCATCGTTTTCGGCAGTGGCAACGCGGGCACGCAGACGAATGCGCTCTATATCACCGCCGGAATCACCCAGCCCTTTCAGACGGAGGGTTTGCTGGCGGAGATTCAGGCGACACCTGAACCAGCGACGCTGGCGCTGTTCGGCAGTGGCTTGCTGGTTCTGGGCCTTATGATCTACCGAAGACGCCGAATTGAGGAGTGAGCCTCCTCACGAGGGCCTTCCAGTTAGCTGATTGGCTTGCTGAGGGAAGCGGGGTTGCGCGGACTTGGCGGGGAGGCAGGTTCGCGCTTTTTATTCCTGCCTGAGTTTCGCAGCGCCGCCACGCAGACGCGGCCGTCTCGGCCGCAGCCGGCGTGGGCTGGGAGCCCGCGCTCCCAACCCTTCCAAAAAATCGTAATGCCTCAGTTTGAGCCGCATAGAGGCGGCTTTACGCTGCCATTTTTGGCTGGCGGGATAAACCCGCCGCTACATCCGCGCCCGAAACTGAGGCATTACAAAAAATCACAGTTCCATCTTGACAAGCACCGCATGGCAGCGCTTTAATTGGTATCGGACGCGGGTAAGCCCGTGCCGAAGAGCGGGATCTGGGATGAAAGCCCGCCGCGCTGGCTAGGCGCCATTTCGATGGCCCAAATAGAGTCGCTTCCCCTATTGGGACATCCCGCGTCCGTTAATCTTCCCAGCCCCGCCTGACGCGGCGTAACAGCAACTCTGCATCGCAAAAACAGCAAGATTCACGACCTGCTGCGTAGCACTGCACGTCCGCCATCCTCCAGGAATCAGCTAGACCGCCGTTAATCCTCCATCCACCATGAGGGAAGCTCCCGTGATATAGGAAGCCTCATCCGAGGCGAGAAAGAGAATCGCGCTGGCCACTTCGCGGGGTTTCCCGACGCGCTTAAGCAAGGCCTTGCCGCCCTCCTGCTCGTTGAACTGATCGAACGTCAGCCCGGCGGATTTCATGTGACGGTAAGATGCCGCCGTCAGTATGGTTCCCGGGCACACCGAATTGACGCGGATGTTAAACGGCGCAAGGTCCATCGCCATATTGCGCGTCATCTGCAGCAGGGCCGCCTTGGTCGCGCTGTAGGCGAAGAAATTCGGCTGTGCCACCCAGCTCGAGATCGATGCGAGGTTCACGATGGCGCCGCCACCGGCCGTCTTGATGTGCTCGATGGCATACTTGGTCACCATCGACGTGCCGATCACGTTGACACCGAGCGAACGCTGCCAGTCTTCTACCGTCGCGTCAAAACCCTTCAGCACG
>JBOGJW010000431.1:0-7014 GCA_050745245.1 Terriglobia bacterium
AATGTGCAGCGGGGGCGAATCGCCGGAGGGAACGACGTTCTCCAGGACCGTGAGGCCGTCCTTGCCGTCCGCCTCGGCCACCCAGATGCGCACTAACGAGTTAAGAAACCAGATTTGCCCGTCGTGAGGTTCTACCGGATTCGCCATTTCTCTCCCAATCGATTATTTCGCTCGCGGAGTCGATTCAGAGCCCTCATACGCCCGCTTCAAAGCCGGGATCTCGATCTTCTTCATCCCGAGCATAGCCTGCATCACCCGTTTGGCTTTCGCGGCGTCCTTGTCCTGCAGCATTTCGATCAAAACAGTCGGGACGATCTGCCACGACAATCCAAACCTGTCCTTCAACCAGCCGCACTGGATCTCTTTTCCGCCCTCTGAGAGCCTGCTCCAGTACTCGTCCACCTCCTCCTGAGACTCGCAGTGGACTACGAACGATACGGCCTCATTGAACTTGAAAGCGGGGCCGCCATTGAGCGCGGTGAATCGCTGCCCGTCCAGTTCAAAATCCACCGTCATCACACTTCCCGCAGTTCCTCCCGGAGAGCCCTCGGGATAGCGAGCGGCACTTCGAATCCTTGAGTTCTTGAAGATTGAGGTATAAAACTTCGCCGCTTCCTCAGCCCGGTCGTTGAACCAGAGGAAAGGAGTGATCTTAGGCATTGAGTTTACCCATTTCGAGCGGTGCATTCCGGCGATTTCCGGCTGTACACTTCACCACCCGTGAATTTCGGCAGCAGCGGCGCCGGGTCGCGCTCCTGCCAGCGCCGCCGCACCTCCGCGAGGACGTACTCGCGATTGCGCGCCATCTGGTCAATAAGCTCACACGGCGCGCCGGTGTTCTCGTGCCGCGCGCCCCATATGAGCAACTCCAGGAGCAAGGGAGCGAGGTCGATACCTTTCTCCGTCAGGCGGTAGTTAATAGTCCGCCGGTCGGTGGTCTCCCTTTCCGCCGTAATAATGCCTTGCGCCTGGAGTCTCCGCAGGCGGCCGGCCAGGATGTTCGTTGCAATTCCTTCCCCCGAGCGCTGAAAGTCCTTGAACGTCCTGAAGCCGCGCACCATCAGGTCGCGGACGATCAGCAACGACCAGCGATCCCCAAACATCTCGAGTGAAACACTTACTGGACATCCCGACCGATGTTTTGACCCAGACTCCCAAGCCACATTTTGAGACCTTATCAAGATCACTTGCATAGTGCAAGCAATTGTTTTAGCGGTCAGGTAATGCCTCGAATTCGAGCCCATTTGTGGCGGCGGGTTTAACGCCATACGACAGGGCGGCAAAAGCCGCCTCTGCGCGCTCGGGGACTGAGATATTGCGCGAAGCCAGGATATCCTTGCATGTCAGCCGCTTCGGGGGTTACACTGCCGATTTCCGAGTTAGGATTGAGGCCGCCCGGGCGAAGGAGGAAAGACGGGATGAGAAGCTGGGCTGTAATGCTGTTGATGATGCTTTCTGCGTTCGCTGGCTCGGGGCGCTGCCAAGGCGCCCCGCCGCTGGAACCAGCCGGGGAGTTCAAGCTGCCCGCCGATATCGGCGGCGGATTCGACCATTTTGGTGTCGACGTGAACGGGCGGCGCCTCTTTCTTGCCGCCGAAGGTTACAAGGCCGTCCTGGTGCTGGATCTCGATTCCGGGAAGCTCCTGCACGTGATCCACGGGCTCGAAAGGCCGCACGCGATACTTTACCGGCAGGACCTGCATCGCCTTTACATTACCGACGGCGGCGCCGGCGGGGTGAAGATCTTTGATTCACGCAATTACAGGCTCCTGCAATTCGTGAAGCTGCGCGTCGATTCGGACTCGATCTGCTACGACCGCGCCAGCGGCGATCTCTACGTCGACAACGGCGGGAAAGAGGCGCACCAGATATTTTCGTTCGTCAGCATCGTCGATACGGGCCGGGACAGGAAAGCGGGTGACATCAAGATCGATGGCGATACACTCGAGGCGATGCGGCTGCAGCGATCTGGTCCGCTGCTCTTTGTGAACAATCCCGCGAAAAACCAGGTGGAAGTGATCAACCGGCAAAGTCGCAAGATCATGAGCGCCTGGCCCGTAACCAAGGGCCGCCGGAACGTCGCCATGGCGTTCGACGAAGCGCATCACCGGCTGTTTCTTGGCTGCCGCAGCGGGCAAATTGTGGTGATGAACACCGAAACGGGAAAGGAAGTGCGGGCGCTACCGATTGGTCAGGGGGTTGATGACCTCAGTTTCGACCCCGCCAGCCAGCGCGTCTATGCGTCCTGTCATGACGCGGTGTACGTATACCGGGAGACGAGCCCGGACCAGTACGCATCGCTGGGAAACGTGAGTTCCGGACCGGGCGGGCGCACCTCGCGGCTGGTTCCGCAGTTGCACCGGTTTTTCGTGGCCGTGCCGCGCCACGGCTCGACCCCCGCGGAGGTGCTGGTCTACGACGCGGAGTAGCGAAACACTCCAGAGGCTACTCGGCTAGCCTGAGCAGTGAGAAAGACTTCTCCGGCCTCGGACCATTCCACCTTCAGAACGCCGGCGGAGGTGCGTACGCGCACGCGGCGATTGGTGAAGCCGTTGAGGATTGCCGCCACCGCGGCGCCACATGAGCCGGTGCCGGAAGACGCCGTCTCGCCCACGCCGCGCTCCCAAAACCTTACCGCGATCTCCGCCTTGGAAAGAACCCTGACAAATTCAACGTTGGTGCGGTTGGGAAATGCCGGGCTGCTTTCCAGCGCTCGCCCTGCCTCCCGCCAGTCAAAGTCAAAGCTGGAGACAAAGAGCGAGCAGTGTGGATTCCCCATCGAGGTAACCGTAACCCGGTACTCGCGGCCGCCGACCGTGAGCGGGTAGTCTGTGACCGGCGGCACGGCGCGCGTATCGCGAAATGGGATGCGGTCCGGCTCGAAAACGGGGCTGCCCATCGCCACGCGAAAACTGATTTCCCCATCTCCTGCCGGGATGGGCGTCACCTCTCGAACTCCGGCGGGGGTTTCAAAGCGCATCGGGCGCACGAGACGCCCTCCCGAGGCAAGGAAGCGCGCCACGCACCGGATGCCATTCCCGGACATTTCCGCCTCGCTGCCGTCGGCGTTGAAGAACCGGACGCGACCGGCATCTTTCCTGTCGCGAGGAGGCAGCAGCGCCAGGAACCCGTCGGCGCCCACGCCGCGATGGCGGTCGCAGATAGCAATTGCCAAGCGGCGCAATGCCGTTGCGGAGTCCAGCCGAGGCCCCGGCGCGGCGCGAGCGATGCCCCAGCCGGGCGTGCGCTGCTTTGGGCGGGTCACGATAAAGTCATTCCCGCACGCCTGCAGCTTTTCAAATGGGATTTCAATTGGCTGCTTCAAACATTCCTCGCGGAGTCCGCCGATAGCACCGGCGTTCTGACGGGCAGGTTTGAGAATTAAGGAGCTTGACGCTCCTTTGCGCACACCGCAATATCAGTTTATCGAAAGGAGGACCGATAAATGAAGCCCGCTCTGATAATAGTTGGTGTACCAGTCTGTGCGGCTTTTGCCGCTTCGGCCGCCTTATTCGCAAGCGAAAAGACTGCGTGGTCGTTCCTACAGCTGCTTGGTGCTGGATTCTTAATCCTAGTCGTGATTACCCATATCGCCGAAGCGTTCCGTTTGTTCCCTTGGATGGGGTGGGGACTTCCCAACAGCGCTGGCCATTACATCGATCTAACCAGCGCTGTCGCCGGCCTGACATTGCTTCCGATTGGCTACTTATCTCGCAGGCTTTCCAAACGCAGAATCTATAACTGAGGCATTACCAAGCGTAATGCCTCAGTTTCAGGCGCGTAGAGGCGGCTTTACGCCGCCATTTTTGGATGGCGGGATAAACCCGCCGCTACATCCGCGCCCGAAACTGAGGCACTACCAAGCCGCCTTCCACCTTGGGTTTTGGGCTGTTTTCCTGTAAACTCGAATGTGCCTTTATTCGCGCCAGCGCACTACTCATTCACGAAGGAGCACTGCGGAACTCCATGCCTTCTGTCATGAAGACGCTCTTCCTGAACCCCCCGAGCTTCAAAGGCTTTGACGGCGGGTCAAGCGCGCGCTACCCCGCCACGCGGGAAATCCGGTCGTACTGGTATCCCGTCTGGCTGAGCTACCCGGCGGGGATGCTGGAAGGCAGCCGCCTTCTCGACGCCTGCCCGCACGACATCTCGCCTGACGGGGCGGCTGAGTTGGCGCGGGAATACGATTTTGTGGTGCTCTTCACGTCGACCGTTGGCTTTCAGAACGATTGCCGGTTGGCGCGGGTGATGAAGGAAGGCAAACCGGAGTTGAAGATCGCCTTCGTCGGTCCTCCCGTCCAGGTGGAGCCCGAGGGGAGCCTTCGTTCCTGCGATGCCATCGATTTCGTGGTGCGCGGCGAGTTCGATCACGCGGTGATCGAATACGCCACGGGCAAGCCGCTGGCGCGGATCCCGAACGCGGTGTTTCGGAACGGCGGGGAAATCGTGCTGAATCCGATGCGGCCGCAGCTGCAAACAGAGGACCTCGACCGCCTGCCGTTCGCAAGTGAAGTCTATCACCGCAACCTGGTGATTGAGAACTACAGCATTCCTTATCTCTTGCACCCCTATATTTCGTTCTACACTTCGCGCGGCTGCCCCGCGCTGTGCACGTTCTGCCTGTGGCCGCAGACGCTCTCCGGCCACACCTGGCGCGTGCGCTCCGTCGATAACGTAGTGGCCGAGGTGCGGCAGGCGCTGAAGCTGTTCCCGCAGATGAAGGAGATCTTCTTCGACGACGACACGTTCAACATTCGCAAGGAGCGGGTGCTGGAGCTCGCCCGCAAATTCAAGACGCTGGGCTTCCACTGGTCGTGCACAGCGCGCGTCCACAGCGATTATGAGACGCTGAAGGCGATGGCGGATGGGGGCGCGAGGCTTTTCATCGTGGGACTGGAATCGGGCGACCCGCAGATTTTAAAGAATATCAAAAAGGGCGCTACGGTGGAGATGGCTAAGGCCTTCGCAAAGAACTGCAAGAAAGTGGGGATCAAGATCCACGGCGACTTCATCATCGGCTTGCCGGGCGAGACGCCGGCAACGATTCAGAAGACCATCGACTACGCCAAGGAGCTCGACGTTGAAACCATTCAGGTGTCGGTGGCGCACGCGTTCCCCGGAACCGAGCTCTACGATTTTTACACCCGGAACAACTACATGGTGCACCACGCCGTCACTGACGAGGGCGGGCACCAACTTCCGCATATTGAGATGCCCGGGCTGCGCCGCGAGGAGATGATGGCGGCCGTCAACCGCTTCTACGATGAGTATTATTTCCGGCCGCGCGTGGTGTGGAGGCTGGTGAAGGACGCCCTTTGGAGCGGCGACGAGCGCAAGCGGCTTTACCAGGAGGCTACAAGCTTCCTGCGCCTGCGAGCCGAAAGGCTGAAGTACGTCCGGGATGGGGCGCCGCCTCAAAAAATGCTTCGGCTGCCGGCCAACGATCCGGCGCCAGGACAGTAAAAACACACCTCAGCGACGCCGAAACCATCGAACTGACAGATCATGCTGGTGTTCACAGCCAGGGACGAAGTGCTGCTGTTGCACCTGCGGGAAGGCATCCTGGCCGCGCCGTTTGTGGCGTGGGCTTACTACCTTATCGCCGCAGTCTGCGCCGCCGTCTTTTTCAGTCGCAAGCGCGTTCCGCGCTCTCCGCAGACCCCGCCGGTCAGCATCCTGAAGCCGGTGCGAGGGCTCGACCGCGAAGGTGGTGAAAACTTCGCGAGCTTTTGCCGCCTCGATTATCCGGAATACGAGATCCTTTTCGGCGTCAGTGATCCAAACGATCCTGCAATTCCCGCGATTGAGAAGATCATCAGTGAGTTTCCGGAGCGTCCTATCCGCCTTTTCACCGGGCTCGGCCGGGTCGGGCATAATGACAAAGCCTCTATCCTCGCGCACCTCGCCCGCGAAGCCAATCACGAACTGCTTGTGATCAGCGACAGCGATACGAGAGCGCAGGAAGACTATTTGCGCGTCATGGTCGCGCCTTTTTCCGACCGTGCGGTGGGCGCGGTCACGTGCCTCTACCGCGGCGCGGGTGCAAACTCGCTCGCGGACTCGCTCGAAGCAGTGGGCATCAGCTCGGACTTTCTTCCTGGTGTTTTGCTGGCGTGCCAGCTCGGGGGGATTGGCTTTGCGCTGGGCGCGGCCATGGCTACCACGCGCGCGCAACTCGCTGCGATCGGCGGCTTCGAGGCGCTTTCCGACTTCCTGATGGACGACTACGAGTTGGGGCGCCGGATTGCGCGACAGGGCTGCCGGGTGGAACTGCTGCCCTACGTCGTTTCGATGGTGCTCCCGTCGGAATCGCTCCGCGGATATTGGGGGAGGCAGTTGCGCTGGGCGGTAGGCGTGCGCAATTCGCGGCCATGGAGTCACCTGGGCCTGCTGATCACGCAGGGCCTGCCGCTCTCGCTGCTTGCCGCGGCAGTTTCGCGGTCCGGCCCCGAGACTTGGGCTTACATAACAGGCTACGTGGCCACGCGATACGCAATGGCTTGGACGGCTGGGGTGTGGGGACTGCGCGACCCTGTACTGCGTCGTAAATTCTGGCTTGTGCCGGTGCGCGACGCGGTCGGCTTCTGCGCTTGGGTGGCGAGTTTTCTCCAGCGCCGTATCACGTGGCGCGGCAACGCCTTTCACGTCCGAAAGGGCCGTCTGGCCCCAGTCGTCCGCTAGCCGGCGGTGTGCCCTAACGGGCCAAGCATTGCTCCCGCTACTCGGTGGGAGCAGCTACCTCGCGCACCTGGAAAGCCGAGCGCCCGGGGTACTCCGCCACGGGCCCCAACTCTTCCTCGATCCGCAGCAATTGGTTGTATTTCGCCACGCGATCCGTCCGGCTCGCGGACCCCGTTTTGATCTGCCCGGCGAATGTGCCTACCGCGAAGTCGGAGATGAACGTGTCCTCGGTTTCGCCCGAGCGGTGCGAGATCACGGCCGTGTAGCCGTGGCGGCGGGCGAGATCGATGGCCGCCATAGTCTCGGAGACCGTGCCGATCTGGTTCAGCTTGA
>JBOGJW010000432.1:0-11507 GCA_050745245.1 Terriglobia bacterium
GGCCGAGCTTGATGTTCGGCAGGCGATACGTGGTGTCGCCGAACCGCGGATCGTCCAGCCGCGTGAGCACATAGACCTGAAGCTGCGGCGAGTACCAGCTTTCCGAGACGATCTTAATCGGCTTCTCGTTGCCAATCTGCCCTGCCGGAATCGTTACGATTCGGCGCTCTCCTTCCGCCTTCAGCCCTTCAATCATTCGTGTTCCGAGCGACTGCGTGCTGGCAGAACGCCGTTCTACTATTCCCCGCGCCTCGTGCGCCAATGCCCGGCGCTCTTCCGGCGGAGTCCGCAGCGGGCGCGATCTAACGTCATAAGCCTTGTACGCCTTTTTATCTCGCGGATTCAAAATGTACGTAACGTGCGCCACCGGATCGCTGATGAAGATGTTCTCGATCGGTTTGCCCGCCGGCGCCCAGGGCCCGATCATCCTTAGCATGCGTTCGACGCGTGTTCTTCCCTCGGCGTCGCGGTAGATCGCCCCGGTTTCTTTGCGGTCAATGCGGTTGCCATCGGCCAGTTCTTGAACCGTCTCCGTGACCGACCCTGCGGAATAGGGAGCGCCCGTCACCACCTTGCCTAAATTTCTATGCGTGCCCAGGAAGAAAAACTGGTCACGCCTCATGCCTTCGAATGGCGCCTGCGGTGGAGACGGAGGAGGCGGCGCCTGCGCCAACGCAGCGACGCCCGCGAGGCTAACCGCCGCGAGCACCGCCGTGATTACTGATTTGGTATTCAGGAGGCCTTTTCTCATCATTGTGCTCCAAACGTCGCCGTTGCGCCGAATTTCCTCACTGCACGATCCGTATCGCCCGGGCGATTCCGTCATCTCCAAGAACGATATCCGCAGTTACATACTGTGACGACTGCTGCGCCGAGACCGGCAATCCGATGTCAGACAGGGCAGCGGCAGGGACGCTGACGCGGATGACCTGCTCTTCAGTTACCGGGGGCGCGCCTTCAGCGGAAGGCAGCGGCAGAAAGCTGGACAGGTCCTCCGGCTGGACGCTTTCCGCCTCCACAGCCGGCGAGGGGCTCGTAACCGCCGCAGGGCTTGGCGAGCGCTCGGCAGGCCGCTGCATTGCGGGCGCCGAGTTGTGGTGCGCGTGCGACAGCCAGGCGAAGCGCGCGCTCAGTCCGGCAACGAGCAGAATGCCCGCCGCGACCGCGACCGCGACCCAGCGCTGCCTGCGCCGCCGCCAGCGGACCAGGTTGGTTTGCTGCCGGAAGCGCGTGCGGAGTGCCTGCTCCACCTCGGGCGGCGCCTCGCGCGGCTCGCAATCCGCCTCAACCCCGCGCAGCGCTGAAGTCAAAAGCCGCGCCTGCTCCAGCCGCCCCGCGCACGCCGGACACGCCTTCGCGTGTTCCAAAGAGGCGAGAGCCTCCTCATCGGCCAGTGCGTCGCGCGAGAGGTCGTCTACGATCCTGCTGAAGTTTTCGCAATCGAAATGAAGCATCATCGCCGTACTCCTCCTCTCGCGCATTCAGCGACTCTGGCTTGCGGCCGCCTGGTGCAGCGCCTGAAGCTTTCTCAGCAGCAGGCCTCTGGCTCGATGCAGCCGTGAGCGGATAGTGCCCGCCGCGCTCGCCAGCACCTGGGCCGCCTCCGCGTAGCTCATCTCCTGAAGGTCGCAGAGCACCACCACCTCGCGGTAGATCGCGGGCAAGCTTTGGACGGCCTCCTGCACGCGTTTCACCATCTCCTGGCGCGTCAGGTCGCGCAATACGTCGTAAGCCTCGGATTCGCTGAGGCGCGAATGGGCAGGGGATTCTTCGATCGCGGTCTCGCCAGAGCCGATGAGGCCCCGCTCGCGTTCAAGATGGCGCAGCGCGTGATTACGGCCGATCCCATACAGGTAAGCCTGCAGCGAGCCCTTGAGGGAGTCGAACCGCTCGGGCTGGCAGATCAGGGCCATGAAAACCTCCTGCGTCACGTCCTCCGCTGCCGCGGGGCTGCCGGTCATGTGTAAGGCAAACCGGTAAATCTTGCCCTGATGCCGCCGATAAATCTCCGCGAAAGCACTCTCGTCCCCGGCGCGCATCCGGGCCAGCAGATCGTAATCGGTGTTCGTCGCCTGCGAACTCATGCTCCGGTCGTGTAATCCTGGGCGAAAGCGACAAACGCGCTTTCCGCTGCCGGCAACATTCCGCTGCCGAAGTTACGCTGTCGCCTCATATTCCGGCGGCGCGGGTTGGAAGTTCCAGAATTTCAGGCGCAAGAGCACGTGCGCCTCCGGGTGAAGAATGGTTAAGAAGGATTGTCTGCAAAAGCGGCGGATGGCTCGCCGGCTCGCAACACTTTGCCGCCGAGAGCCACTGGTTGGCTATCGCTCAGGAGGCTTTTTCCTGGAACTTGCGGCGCAGCGCGGAGTGGAGCCGCTCGCTGACCCGGTCCGGCATAGGAAACAGCTTGCCGTCGCAGTAAAGCTCGATCACTTTTCGGGTGGTGTCATACACCACCTTGCAGTGCGCGCACTTGCAGAGGTGCTCGTCGAGCACGCGCTTCAGTTCCTCGGCCAGCTCGCCGTCCAGGTACTTGGAGATTTCTTTAAAGGCTTCTGTGCAGGTCAAGATTTATTCTCGCTTAAAGATTTTGCTCAATTCCTCTCGAAGTTGCATGCGCGCGCGAAACAGGCGCGCTTTCACCGCGCCGGTGGTCAGGCCAAGCGCCTCCGCGGTTTCCTCCGTTGAAAGTTCCTCGACGTCTCGCAGGAAGAATACCGCGCGAAGACCCGGGGAAAGGTCTTGCGCTGCGTTCATCAAAATTCGCTCGATCTCTTCCTGGCCCATCAGTTGTTCAGGATTCGGCTTCCAGTCCCGGAACTCACGCGGCATCACCTGGCCTTCGTCATCGACCACGGCTTCGAGGGGCTCGGAGCGGTCGGAGCGCCGCTTGCGCAGCTTCATCAGGCCCTCGTTCACGGCGATGCGCACGATCCAGGTGTAAAAGCGGGAATCCTGGCGAAAGTCCGCCAGGTGCTCGAAGGCCTTCAAGAACGCCTCCTGGAGCACGTCTTCGGCGTCCTGCTGGTTTCCGGTGAGTCTTAGAGCAAGCCGGTAAATCTTCTTCTCATACCGGTTCACCAGCTCCTCAAAAGCCTCGTTGTTTCCGGCCTTCGCTTCCTGAACCAGATCCCATTCGCTCTTGGCGAGCGTCTCTTGCGGCAATTCGGCTGGTCTCCTCAGAAAAACTACGTCCGCGGGCAGCTTTTGCGGAACATCGGATAAGTTCGAAGTATAATGCATCTTCGCTCGATCCTCCACTCGCAGCCCTGCCGCGCGCATCCCGGGCTTCGAGAGGCCTGTATATACTGATGAATCTGGGAACACGGCGTTACACCGTCGCACGTCGGCTAAACTGGACCGTAACGGCGGGAAGCGCAGAATTGGCTGGATCACGGGGGGCGGTCGACATCGCCTGATTCATGCGCGAGAACCCATAAGTGATGAGCTTGAAAAGAATTGACGTTTGTGACGGACTTAACTCATGCGCTCACGATTAACATCGAGCCCAAAGGTGTTTCACGAAACGTCTTATGGGCGGATCGTGCACGGCGACAGTCTGGACGTTCTCGCCACTCACGCGGACAGGTCAGTAGACCTTATAATGACCAGCCCCCCTTTTGGCCTTGTCCGCAAGAAGGACTACGGGAACGTCGAAGCCTGCGAATATGTTGATTGGTTCCGGCCTTTCGGCAACGAATTCAAGCGCGTCCTGAAAGAAAGCGGCAGTCTGGTCATCGACATCGGCGGCTCATGGACTAAGGGCTTCCCCACGCGGAGCCTGTATCATTTTAAGCTGCTGATCCTGCTCTGTGAGGAATTCGGGTTTCATCTGGCGCAAGACTTTTACTGGTGGAACCCCTCGAAACTTCCCACGCCGGCAGAATGGGTCACGGTGCGGCGAGTGCGGGTTAAGGACGCTATCAACACCGTGTGGTGGCTCTCGAAGACCCACTGGCCTAAAGCCAGCAACCGCCGCGTGCTCCAGCCTTACAGCCCCAGCATGGTCGAGCTTCTGGAAAAGGGATACCGGGCCAAGAAGCGGCCCTCCGGCCACGACATCAGTGAAAAATTCTCGATCGACAACGGGGCGGCTATTCCGCCGAACCTGATTGCCATTCCCAACACGGAGAGCAACAGTTTTTATCTGCGCTACTGCGAGGAACACGGTTTTAAGCCGCACCCGGCGCGGTATCCAGCTGAATTGCCCGAATATTTCGTCCGTATGCTGACGGACCCCGGGGACGTTGTTGTGGACCCTTTCGCCGGAAGCTACGTCACCGGCGAAGTCTGCGAACGGCTCCGTCGCTTGTGGTGCTGCGTTGAGCTATTGGAAGAATATTGCGAGGCCGCTTTAGGGCGCTTTGTCCGAGACCCGGAGCGGACGGCGAGGCCCCTAAGTGACCCGCGCGACAATTCCAATTACTACCGCGTTCCGCGCCCCGGCATCTTCTGGAACGGCAATACTAGAGACACCTTGCCGAACGATGGCGGCAGGAAACGTCATCTCCCGGCGAAGGCGGAACATCGCGGTGCCGCAATCCGTAGGACAAAGGGCGACGCAACCGCACCCGTCAACGGCGGATGCGTCATATCGCATGAGGAAGATGGGCGCTTTTTTTTGACCTCACCTTCACCTAGTCGTATGCCGTCGAGGGCGGCGAAACACTGAAACGCGATGCCCGCCCTGCCGCAGACCAACTTGTCGCCGAGATCACAAAGGCAATCGCCCAATCCGGCCACACCGGACAGATTCTTTCACCGGTCGGGCGCAATCCCCGCCGCTTCATCGTCACCGGGGCCAGCGCTTCGTTCGTCGTCACCATCTACGCTTGGACGCTCACGTTCGGGGGGCGCCCTAGTTTGCGAAACGAATACCGCATCCAAATGACGTCAGTGGAATCACCGCTCGAATTGGGCGCCGACGGTCCAACGATACTGATCGGGTACGAGCCGGAGCTTAATTTATTCGCAGGTTTCGATCTACAACGCCATCGGGTCTTCACGACCGGCTCGAGCTCCGTGCAGATAGATCGCGAGGAGCTCCGCAGGGCCGAAACGGAGGGATTGAGCTTTCACCGCAAGAGCAATGACGAAATCGCCGTAGGCATCAGGCCGGATATGTTCATGGCCTACGCGACGAACGCTCAGATACTTCACCATTACGGACGCGAGGCCAATGTCCTTCGGCTCCTTAGTCAGGCCGTAGCCGTCCACGAGGCACCGCCGCGAGAAGAGATAGAGCCGCTATCAATCGAGCGCCAGCGGATCATCACTGAGGTAAGCCGGTTAAGCCGAGCAGCTGATTTCAGGCAGCGCGTGCTATTTGCCTACGGGAACCGTTGCGCCGTGAGCGGGGTGCAGTTGCGCCTTGTTGATGCCGCACATATCGTGCCCGTTGGAGCGCCGGGAAGCTCGGATCATGTGAGGAACGGGATTGCTCTGTCAACGATGTACCATCGAGCGTTTGATGCCGGATTGATTTATCTGAACGAGGAACATCGTATGCTTCTTAACAACGCCCAACTTCACGCGCTTGAACGGCTGAACCTCGCCGGAGGCATCGAAACGTTCCGTGCGCCGCTTGGAGAGCAAGTACTTCTGCCTCCCGACCCGCGGCAGCGTCCCTCAGCCGATTTAATCCGGCAAGCGAACAGGTTCCGCCAAATTCCGGGTTGAATGCGAACGCCCTCTGACTTCTGGCTTGTAGTTATGCTTCTTGAGACTCGCAGCCCGTTCGATTTTCGGCGTACCCTGCGCTTCGTTCTGAGCCCTCCCGCGCTGCGGAACGGACGCGAGTTCGCGCCCCTGCTCGACCACTACGTCGAAGGCGAATTCCGGCGCGCGGCGGAGGTGAACGGAGCGCCGGTGCTCTACGCCGTCTCCGAGAGCGGCCCCCGCCCGGGCGGGCCACTGAAAATCCGCATCCTCGCCGGGCCTAACGACTTGGCGGCGATTACCGCCGTGGCGGAGATGGTGCGGCGGCAGTTCTCAACCGGCCTGGACGTAAAGCCCTTCTACCGGCTCGCGACAACTGACCACGTGCTCTCCAGGCTGGTGATGCGGTTTCGCGGCATGCGTATTCCGCAGGCGGGCAGCGCGTATGAGGCGCTCATCTCGGCAATTATCGAGCAGCAGGTGAACATCTCCTTCGCTCACCAGGTGAAGCGCGCCCTCATTGGCGCTTACGGGCGCTCGATCGATTACCAGGGCCGGCGGTACCACACGTTTCCCGAGCCCGGCGCGCTCGCCTCCACCACGCCGGAGGCTCTGCTCCGGCTGCAGGTTTCCGGACCCAAGGCCCGGTACATCATCACCATCTCCGAAGCGATTTCAAGCGGCGCGCTCGACCTCGAGACGCTGCGCGGACTTGCTCCAGAGGCAGCGCGCGAGAAACTGATCGCGCTCAAAGGCGTCGGTGAATGGACGGCGCACTATGTGGGTCTGCGCGCGCTCGGCCATCTTGATTGCTTGCCGGCTGCCGACGTCGGATTGCAGAAGACGATTCACTTTTTCTATCGGCTCAGAAAACAGCCGGGCGCTGCGCGCGTAGAGCGGCTCGCGCGCCCATGGGCGGGCTGGCGCAGCTACGCGACGTTTTACCTCTGGCTTACTTACTGGGAGGACCCGCAATGGAAGGCAGAAGTGCTCGCCGAAATAAACTCCCTAAGGCGGGAGGCAAATCGCAGCCTGGCGCGGAGCCTCTCGCCCGCGCCTTCCTGATCCAGGCCGGGCACGCGCTGCAGCGCCAGCACCTGCCCCGCATCACCGAGTGCGTTGACCGGCTTTCGGAGGAGGACGTTTGGTGGCGTCCAAATTCCGCCTCGAACAGCGTCGGGAACCTCGTGCTCCACCTCGCCGGCAACGTGCACCAATGGATCGTGGCCGGATTGGGCGGCGAGCCCGACATTCGCAACCGCGACTTGGAATTTCGCGAGCAGGGGCCGGTCCCTCGCCGTGCGCTGCGCGCGTTGCTTGAGAAGGAGGTAAGGGCGGCCGGTCGCGTCATCCTGCGGCTCGGTCCGGAAGAACTGCTGCAAATATATTCGATCCAGAATTTCCACGTGACGGCGCTGCAGGCGGTGGCCCACGTCGTCGAACACTTCGCCCATCATTCCGGACAGATTATCTACGTGACCAAGCTTCGGCTCGGTGAGGACCTTAAATTTACGCGGCTGCCCGGCGGCAAAACGCGACGGCCGCGTTCGCGCAGACTCCCGGCGGTATGAAGATCGTGGCAAGGGGCAAGCGTGGCGCGGGTTATTGAAAAACGTGTAGCGGCGGCTTTATGCCGCCATGCGACGATTGACAATACCGGATTAATGGCGATATAAAATCGCCGCTACGCTGCTTGAGCAGGGTTCTTCAACAACCTGTTGGCGTAGCGGCGGCTCCCGTCAGGGCAACGCTATGACAGTTAAAAATCGATCTCTCGGATGGACTCTCGCCTTAATCGCCCCAGTGATGATGGCAGCGGCCCAGTTTGGCCGCGCGCAGCAGCCTCCAGCCGCGCCTTTCGGCCTGCGCTGCGAATATCTGGTGAATCCGCACGGCGTTGATGCGCGTCAACCGCGCTTTTCCTGGATTTTGCCAGGCGGGGAGCGTGGCGAAGTGCAATCGGCCTACGAGGTGCTCGTGGCGACCAGCGCGCAGTTGCTTGCCCAGGGCCGCGGCGACCAGTGGGACAGCGGGCAGATGCACGGGGACAATTCCATCCAGGTGGCCTATGCAGGAAAACCGCTCCAAAGCGGCGGTGTGTATTACTGGGAGGTGCGCTATTGGGATTTCCAGGGCTATGCGAGCCCGTACAGCAAGCCCGCTCGTTTCCAGATGGGCCTGCTCTCCCGCGATGACTGGAAAGGCCGATGGATTGGCGGCGGGAACGAGCTGCGCAAGGAGTTCCAGATCACGGGCAAAGTGGTGCGCGCGACGCTCTACATCACCGCGCTCGGCTACTACGAGGCGTACATCAATGGCCATCGCGCCGGCCATCGAGTGCTCGACCCGGCATATACCGTCTATCCCAAGCGCGTGCTCTACTCCACCTACGACGTCACGCGCGACCTCAATCAAGGCGCAAACGCCATCGGCGCGCTGCTCGGCGGAGGCTGGGCCACGCTTTCAAAACCGGACGGCTTTCACGGATACTATTCCGCGCCGGCATTGTTAGTGCAGATGAACATCGAGCTTGAGGGCGGAAACAGAGTCAGCGTGGTCTCTGATGATACGTGGAAGGTGACGGACGATCCGATTGTGAGCGACAGCGTCTATAACGGCGAGGTCTACGACGCGCGGCGAGAAACACCCGCCTGGGACCGGCCCGGCCATAACGATTCGTCCTGGAAGGGCGCTCAGGTGATGCCTGGCACGCAAGGTGCGCTCTCCTCTGAAATGATGCCGCCCATCCGCGTAGTGGACGAAATGACGCCGCGTTCCATCACAAATCCCAAGCCCGGCGTCTACGTGTTCCACATGGGACAGAACATGAGCGGCTGGGCGCGGCTGCGCGTGCGCGGCCCTCGTGGCACACGCGTGATGATGCGCTACTCGGAGCTGATTTATCCGAACGGCATGATCAACCGCGAGAATCTGCGGGGGGCGAAGTCGCGGGATGTTTATATCCTGAAGGGCGCGGGCTGGGAGACCTACCACGCCCAATTCACTTATCACGGATTCCGATACGTGGAGCTGACGGGCTTTCCCGGCGCTCCGAATCTCGACTCGATCCGCGGCGAGGTGGTGCACACCGCGGTTGCGCCGGCGGGCGCGTTTGTAGCATCCAAGCAGATCCTCAACCAGGTGCAGCACCTCATTCACTGGTCGCAGCTTACGAACCTTTTCAGCATTCCCACCGATTGCGACCAGCGGGACGAGCGCCAGGGCTGGATGGGCGACGCGCAGGTGACCGCCGAAGAGGCCATGATGAATTTCGATATGGCCGCCTTCTACACCAACTTCATTCGCGACATTCACGATTCGCAGGGAGCCGACGGCAGCGTCACCGACACGGTGCCGCATCGCTACGGCCGCCGCCCGGCAGACCCGGCCTGGGGCACGGCTTACCCTCAGCTTTGCTGGTACATGTGGCAGCAGTACGGCGACCGGCGAATCCTTGAAGACAACTACGACGGACTGAAGAAGTACGCCGGGTTCCTCCGCAGCCGCGCGACGGGGAACCTGCTGACCTATAGCTATTACGGCGATTGGGTGCCGATTGTGCACACGCCGGGAGACTACGTTTCCGCGGTCTATTATTATTACGACACCTGGATTCTTTCTCACATCGCCAACGTGCTCGGCCACGCCGCCGACGCGCAAAACTATTCGCAGCTTGCCGGCCAGATCAGGGCAGCGATCAACAGCCGCTATCTCAACAGCAGCACCGGCCAGTACGCCAACGGAACACAGACTGCCGATTCCATGGCTCTTGCCGCCGGACTCGTTCCGGATAAGAACCGCGGAGCGGTGGCCGGGAATCTTTACAACGACGTTGTCTATTATCACAACACGCACCTTACCACCGGCTTTATCGGCGTGAAGTGGCTGATGCCCGCGCTGACGATGACCGGCCATCCAGACGTGGCGTATGAGCTCGCCACTCAGACCACTTATCCAAGCTGGGGCTACATGATCAAGAAGGGCGCTACCACGCTGTGGGAGCTGTGGCAGGATAAGATGGGTCCGTCCATGAACTCGCACGACCACGCGATGTTCGGAAGCGTGGGCGCGTGGTTCTATCGCGCGCTTGCCGGAATCAACCAGACGCCCGCGAGCGCCGCCTACCGGCACATTCGCATCGAGCCCGGCGTCGTCGAAGATCTGCACTGGGCCAGCGGCACCGTGCATACCATCCGCGGAACGGTGTCGTCTTCCTGGGTGCATTCTCCCGGAGAAATAAAACTAGACGTAGTGATTCCCGCCGGCGCGGATGCTACAATCCTCGTGCCCAAGGAACTCGATATGACCGCCATCGGCGTTCACGAAGGCGATCACCTGGTCTGGCAGGGGCATCGCTACGTCGCGGGCGATCCGGGCGTCACCGGCGCGCATGAAACGGCTCGCGGCGTGCTCTTCGACACGGGCTCAGGGCATTATTCATTTATGCTGACGGGGCATTGACGATCGTAGCGCCGGCGTCCCGCCGCCGATCTGGTAGCGCGGACCTGCGTATTTCAGGTCCGCGGCCTTCCGAAATCCCAGAATATAAGCCGCAGACCTCGAAAACGGGGGTCTGCGCCAAAACAACAAATCCAAAAGGAGCGTTCATTCATGAAGCTGGTCACGTACGAGGTTCGAAAACAGCCTCGCATTGGCGTTGTTGAAGGCAAAAATGTTGTGGATGTCCGGGCCGCCGTAGAGCTGGTCTCCAAGAAATCGGGCCCGCGAGCGCTTTACAGCGACTCGAAGTTCAAAGCGGCCGCGCAGACATTGGCGGAAGGCGGCCCGGCGCCCGCCGGAATGAAAATGGCTCTCGCCCGCGGCGAGAGCTGGCTGAAGGCGCTGGGCGTGGTGACGAAAGCGCTCGCCCGCGAGCAGGCGCAGCGGCCCGCTGGCAAAAAGCCGGCTTCGGATACTGCGCGAGCGCTGGTGACGCCGCTCGAATCCGTGCGCCTGCGCGCCCCCATCCTGCACCCGGGGAAGATCACGTGCGTTGGACTTAACTATGCCGACCACGCGCACGAGCAGGGCATTGAGCCGCCGGCCGCACCCATCTTCTTCCTGAAATCTATGAACGCGATCATCGGCCCTGGCGATACGATTATCCTGCCGCCGAACTCTGAAAAGGTGGATTACGAGGCGGAGTTCGCGGTGGTGATTGGCAAAGGCGGGCGCAATATCCCCGAGGAGAAGGCATGGGAGCACGTCGCCGGCTACATGGTCTTGCACGACGTGAGCGCGCGCGACATGCAGTTCAGCGATCAGCAGTGGTACCGCGCCAAAAGCTGCGATACGTTCGCGCCCACCGGCCCCTGGATCACGACCAAGGACGAGGTGCGGGACCCGCACAATCTGCGCATCTCGCTGACGCTGAACGGCGAGACCTTGCAGGACTCCAACACCTCGAATCTTATCTTCAAAATTCCGTTCCTCATCAGCTACCTCTCGCAATCGATCACCTGGGAGCCAGGCGATTTGATCTCTACCGGCACGCCGCCCGGCGTTGGCGTATTCCGCAAGCCTCCGGTGTTCCTGAAGCCCGGGGATACGGTGAGCGTTACGGTGGAAAAGCTGGGGACGCTGACGAACCCAGTGGCGGCGCCGCGGGCGTAGCGGTGCCCGTCCCGGTGGCTGACGGGAGCGCCCCCAATCCTGGCCGCAAAATGCGGGGCTGGAAGCCCGCGCTCCCGCGCCGGCGCTAACGCTTCGGCTTCAGTTCTCCGACAATGAACCAATACGACCCGAGCCCCAAGAGCAGCAGAATCACCGCAAGGTCAAACCCCGGCGCATACGACCCGGTGCGGCTAATCAGGATCCCGGTGAGCAGCGGGGCGAGTATACCCCCAATG
>JBOGJW010000433.1:0-6364 GCA_050745245.1 Terriglobia bacterium
ACGGAGGAGGGCGGGTGAGGGGTCGCCTTCCTCGTTCCGCGAAGCCGACGGACGCCTGCTCCGATTGCACGTGATCCAGAACCGGCAGCGGCAAAACGCCCGGGCAGAGCCGGCGAGCCGCCGGCTCTGCTACCATCCTCTTGTTTGCAGCAATTCTTTCTGATCGAGCTTGGAGACGTCGATGCCGCGCATCGCTTCGCCCAATTCTTCCGAGCACTCGGCCACGACCTGCGGCTCGCTGTAGTGCGTGGTTGCCCGTACGATAGCTTTGGCTCGCTGCGCGGGATCGGACGATTTGAAAATCCCCGAACCCACAAAGACGGCCTCGGCGCCCAGTTGCATCACCAGCGAGGCGTCGGCGGGCGTCGCAATCCCTCCGGCGGAAAAGTTTGGGACCGGCAGCTTTCCGTGCGCGCTGACCCACTTCACCAGGTCGAGCGGCGCTCCCAATTCCTTCGCCTTAGCCATCAGCTCTTCTTCGCGCAGCGTGGTGAGCTGGCGCATCTCGCCGGTGATGGCGCGCAGGTGGCGCACCGCCTCAACGATGTTCCCCGACCCCGCTTCGCCCTTGGTGCGGATCATGGCCGCGCCCTCGCCGATGCGGCGCAGCGCCTCGCCAAGGTTCCGCGCGCCGCAGACAAAGGGCGCCTTGAAGGGCCACTTGTTAATATGGTGCTGCTCGTCGGCGGGGGTGAGCACTTCGCTCTCGTCGACGTAGTCGGCGCCAATTACCTCCAGCACCTGCGCCTCGGCGAAGTGGCCGATGCGGGCCTTGGCCATCACCGGGATGGTGACGGCGGCCATAATTTCCTTGATGATCTTCACCGACGCCATGCGCGCCACGCCGCCTTCCTTGCGGATGTCGGCCGGCACGCGCTCGAGCGCCATCACGGCGACGGCGCCCGCCATTTCCGCAACTCTGGCCTGCTCGGGCGTGGTAACGTCCATAATCACGCCGCCCTTCAGCATCTCCGCCAGACCGACTTTGAGCTTCATCTGCTCGTCTTGTTCCCACATCGAATCCTCCCTGCCTGCACGCGCCCGCTTGCGACAGAACACAACATGCGCACGGCTGGAATCTGCGCTGTGATACAAGTCTGAATCTGCCCGGCGCGGACACAGGCGCTATAACCTTATGATAGCTGCGAAACGGGCAGAGTGACAACGCGGGCGCCAGGCCTCATCGTGTTGGTGGTTTTGGCGCGTCGACGCCGAAATCCCAGACGTCGAGGTTAATGCTCTTCGGACCGACCTCCGCGAGCGCGTACTCGCCGGGGGCGAGCGCGTGCGCCGGCGCGATCCTGAACAGGCCGGGTGCGAGCCGGGTGCGCTCAACGGGCACCGCAGCATGGGAATCGGACGATTTCCCTTCCAGCCACGATCCGGCGCCATCCAAGACACGGTCGTTCTTGCGCTGCTTCACGCGCAGGAGCTGCAGGTTCGCCCCGGCGCCGTCCGAAAAGAGCGCGTAGAAGACCGGCTTCTGGCTGAGGATTCGCACGCCCGCGTCGCGGCCCGGCAAAGCGACGAGCGGATGGTTTTTGACAATCGGGGCCGGCAGCGCCACGCGGAGAGCAGCACGGCGTTTATCGGTCTCGATTGCGGCCTTGGATTGAATCAGGGTAACGACGCGCGCGCCGCTGTATTCGTAGAGACCTTGCTGCCCTGGCAGCCGGACGCCCGGAGCGATGAGGTAACCGGTATTGGCAGGAAGCTGATAGGCGCTGTGCTCCGTCTGCTCAGCCTGCTGGAGAATTTTCTGGCGCTCCTGCTGCTTGGCTGCATCGGCGCGCCGGCTGGCCGCGAAGTCCACCATCGAGAGCGGCACTTCTTCCCACTCCGACCGGTCCAGACTGTAATAGCGAACGCGATTCCCCTGCACCTGGTAAGTCTTCACAGACTGGCAAGAGCCGTCCTTGAGGCAGAGCGTCTTTTGGGCGACGGCGGCGCTGGGTAGAATCAACAGCGCGGCGGCCACGCTCCAAAGCGCGATCTTCACTTTCCAGCCACACCTGCCCATGCCATCATGCTATCGCCACGCACCGTGCGCGATCAACCGCGCTGTAGCGGCGATGTCCCCATTGCCGCGGGTTGCGCCGGTGGGGACACCGGCGCTGCAGGGACCTTCACAAATGCTGGGTGACGCACACATAGCCGCATTTTGCCATGCGTGCGGTTTCCAGGAGTCACACACATCGCGAAACGCGGGATGTATGCGCCACCCCGGTGAGAAAACTCTACAGGCGCAGAAAATTTGCCAGGAGTTGCTTGCCGGCGTCGGTGAGAATCGATTCGGGGTGGAACTGCACTCCCTCCACTTGGTACTCTTTGTGGCGGAAACCCATGATGAGCCCGTCCGGTGAGGTCGCAGAGATTTCAAGGCAGCTTGGGAGGGTCGCCCGCTCGACGATCAGCGAGTGATACCGCGTGGCGGGAAACGGGTTGGGAAGCTCCGAAAAAATCGTTCGGCCATCATGGGCGATCATGCTTGTTTTGCCGTGCATCACGTGCGGCGCGCGAACCACCTTGCCTCCGAAAGCTTCTCCGATCGCCTGATGGCCAAGGCAGACGCCTAGGAGCGGCATGCGGCCGCTGAAGCGCTGGATCGCCGCAATGCAGATTCCGGCCTCGCGGGGCGTTTTCGGACCCGGTGAAATGACAATACGCTCCGGGCCGAGCCGCTCGATCTGATCGAGCGTGATCTCATCGTTCCGGCGTACCTCAACCTGCGCGCCCAGCTCGCCCAAATATTGAACGAGGTTATAGGTGAAAGAATCATAGTTGTCGATAATCAGGATCATGTGTGAACGCCGCTAGAGTCGCATACATCGCAGAATGCGCGATGTATGCGCCACCCGCGAGGATGATGGGTAACGCCCTGGAGTCCGCGCGCCGTCAGCCATTTTCCATTATACTTGGTCGCTTGCTGTGACCACGACCGTGGCGGCGCCGCATTGGGCCAGCCGCCGCAAACCAGGGGGAAATACGCAATGGTGAGCTGGCATTGGGGCAAACTACTGTTGACCGCGGCGATAGCCGCCGTGCTGCTATGTCTCGCATCATGCGCCGATCGGCCTGATTCCGCAGCGACCGCCGCGCGCGCGCCTTCAAGCGGCTGGGTGCAGGACTACCCCGGGGGAACGGTCATCGAGCCCGACAATCCCAGTCTGCGTTACATCGGCCACTGGGATAAAACGCGGCTCGCGGAGGAAGCTATCACGGTCAACTCCGGGTCGCGGATTCTCGCCTCCTTTACAGGCCACACTTTGCGGGGGCTGTTCTCAACTGAGGGGATTACTCATCCAGCTCAAATCTACGTCTCAGTAGATGGCGCCCGGCCGCTCCTGTTTACGCTGGATTCTCCCGTCGGGAACTTCACTCCGCAGCGGCTGAAAGGAAACAAGCACACGCTGCAACTAGCAGTGAAGGACGTGGATGAACGGGCGGACCGATGGGTTCCGCCGCTCGCTTCGGCGGCAGTCTTCAAAGGACTTCTCCTGGACCGTGGCGCGCGCATGCTGCCGCCCAAATCGCCCGCGGGGAGTCTGCGCATGGAGTTCTACGGGGATTCGATCACGCAGGGGGTAAGAGTCCTGTCAATGCAGATCGGTACCCAGGGATCGGACGGAACGAAGGACTATGCTTTTCTCACCGGGATGGCCTTCGACGGCCTGTTTAACCAGGTAGGCTTCGGCCGGCAGGGCGTCATCCGAACCGGCAACGGCGAAGTGCCTCCCGCGCCCCACTCCTTCGGGTGGAACTTTCAGGGCTCGCGCGCTGACGCTTCATTCATCCCGCAGGTGGTGGTGATTAACCAGGGCACGAACGATCACCCGTATTCGTCTTCAGAGTTCGAGCCGGCGTACCAATCCTACATTCAGGAAATACGAACGGCTTATCCCAGAGCGTTCCTGCTGTGTATGCGGCCCTTTGGCGGGTTTCACGAAGCTGATATCCGCGCGGCCGTGCTGTCGCTGCGAGATCCGCGGATTCTCTACGTGGACACCACCGGCTGGCTCGATAAGTCAGATTTCACCGACGGCGTCCACCCGAACGCCGGTGGACACATCAAGGCGGCGCGAAAGCTGATCGCGTTTGTCCAGGCGCATACTCGGCTGAAGCCGGCGCGAAAGCTCGAGCAACCGTGGTGGAAATGATAATTCAAGCGAGATCGTCGTAGTTGTGGTGCGAACCTGAACGTCTGCGCCAGCTCCCCCACAGGGGTTTTTCCCCACCCGCAAACCCACGGTTTTCCTTACCCGTCAGGGCTGCCCCGGCAGTGCCTTCACAGATGACGCAAAATTTACAAAGGACCCTTCCCTTCTCCGTCGGCCATACCCGCCGCGCCGGTCAACAAGTTCGCGCGCTCCCGCTATCGACAGAAAGGGATTAGCGTGAGCATAGCCTAATCGAGCGAGAGTCTGGCATTCGGCTTGCGATGTAAAGCGCAAGGGAGGCGGATTCAGCCCGGCAGGGCGGCTCCGCTACAGGGGAAATTTGGCTCTTCTCAGGAGGTGCATGTATGAGAAAACTCCGCGTGCTTGCCTTGGGGCTAGCCTTCGGATTGGTAGCGTGGCTTGTCCCGGCCAGCGCCACCCCAGCTCTCGCCGGCAGTATGAGCGGCGGCCCAGCGGTACAGACGCAGCAGGCGCCGCCTGCGGCGCCGGGCGCGCAGCCTGGACAGCAACCAGAACAGCAGGCTCCCGGGCAGCAGCAGATGGAGCAGGAGCAGCAACAACAGGCAGAACAGCAGGCCCAGCAGCAGGAACACCAGACAAAGAAACAGCAGGTGCTGCTCACCGGCAAAGTCATGAAGAAAGGCCGGCACTACATGTTCCACGATCAGGACAGCAACACTACCTTCAGGATCACGAATGGAAGTAAAGCCAAGCGTTATCAAGGCGACACGGTGAAAGTGCAGTGCACCGTGAACCAGACGGCGCAGACGATCCACATCACCAAGATCCAGCGCGCATCGTAACTTCCATTCCCTCGAACGGGGGCCGTACCGACGGCCCCTCCTCTTTTCTCGCGCTGGCGCTGTTCATCCCGGAAACCCTCGATTGTCGTAATGCCTCAGTTTCGAGCGCGGACGTAGCGGCGGGTTTATCCAGCCAAGGTCGAAAATGCTCTGTAGGACGGAGTATCATGATACGGAGCGAGCGGGCTT
Organism: Terriglobia bacterium; assembly: GCA_050745245.1. Lineage (GTDB taxonomy): Bacteria > Acidobacteriota > Terriglobia > UBA7540 > UBA7540 > RH2-MAG17b. Next base: position 5,171 of record JBOGJW010000433.1, read on the forward strand.
GGGGCCAGGCTGCGTGCTTTCTCGGCCGCCGGAGAAACACAGACCCCAAAGGTCTGCGCCAGCCCGGGTGCGCAGACCTTCCAACCCATGACTCAGAACTCAGCATTCATAATTCAGATCGCCGCCGCCCCCGTCTTGAGCAGCGTCCATACAACCCACAGCCCCAGAAAGCAGAAAAAGATGGTGCGCGGACGCACCTTGCGGCCCACCGTCGCGGCGAATCCAATGCCGAGCAGCGCCATGCACCAGAAGGTGAAAAGGTTCAGGGAGGTGGCGAGAGCGTAGAGAGCAGGCGAGACGGACTGCGGCGAGAGAAAGAAACCGACGCTGGCGGGAATGAAATTCTTGGGATTGAACTGCGCGGGATCTCCCAAGCCAATCACCACAAGTCCCAAAATCCCCGCCAGAAAGTTCGGCAGGCTGGCATAGGTGGTCACCGAGAACGCCTCCCGGAAGCGAATCTCAAGGCCAAAGCCCGCCTTGAGAATCAGCATGCCAACCGCCGCGACGATGATCAGAAAGATCGGAACCGTGATGAACGACAGGTGAGCGAAGACCGTTCCCACGCGAGCGCCTGCGCCGACCGCCTTCTGGATTTGTTCCGGACTCAGCCCCTTCGCCCGGCCGCTCGCCTCGAGTGAGCTGCGGATGATGCGTTCCATGCCGACGCGCGCAAGTATCAGCTCGGCGGCGGCCGCCGCGATTGCCATCAGGGCGATCAGCGGGGTCCAGAAATCGGGCTCGCGCACGATCGAGGCGAAGGTGCTCACCGGGTCGAAAAACACGCCTGCAAAGCGCCGCGCCGGCCCCGGTTCCGTCCGGGGCGCGCCGGGTGAAGCAGGCTGCGTCATCTCAGTCGCCATTGTTTTCCTCGCATGTACGCCGCTGTTCACCCACGGGTGGTGCAGCGCAGCAGAGCCGCAACAAAAGAACGTGTCATCCTGAGCGTGCACAGCCTTCGGCTGCCAATGTTGGGCATGACACGCGGCGCCGGGGGCGAGATTCCGGCGTGCTGAATACCAAGGATTTACCGCCGTGTGTCATGCAGAGCGTAGCGAAGGACCTGACTAGATGATAGTTCTCTAAATAACTAGTCAATGATGGTTTCGTCCATCTTGTACTTCCAGTGAAAGATCACGGGGTGAGCATTCAGCTCTTCAAAGTACAGATGGAGGCGGTCAATCAATTCCTGCT
>JBOGJW010000434.1:0-5431 GCA_050745245.1 Terriglobia bacterium
TGTCCTCGAAGTACGAGCTGCAGACCTTAGAAACACAGGTTCGCGCTACCCCGCTCGACGCGCGGATTGGGCTTGCGCGCTTCATAGGCATCGGATTATACAACCTGGACAGCCCGATGGGTGCTGCATGCGTTGACAAGCTCAATGGCGTGGGATAAGTTGGGACTGAATCGATGTTCTGCCACGCTTATCGGCACTTCTCTTTGTTTGCTTCTGTTTCGAACCCATCTATAACGGCGAGCTTGCTCCGCCGCCCTAAATGGCGGCATCAAGCCGCCGCTACGTCATTTTGCGATGCCCCGGTTTCGGGCGTAGCGGCGGGTTTACCCCGCCATTCCGCGTGGCGGCATGAAGCCGCCTCTACGTTGAGCACTCGGAGGATCGCCTAAGCCCATCGCACCGATATGAAGAGTAGCGTCAAAATTGCCCAGGGCGTCGAGGAACTTTTCGGGACTCTCGACGGAAATTTGAAGCTGCTGGAGAGCGGCTTTCACGTTTCCACGCACCTTGCCCAGGACACCCTCGAAATTGAGGGCGGAGAGGAAAACGTCCGCCGCGTCCAGCGCCTGCTGAAGGACTACGGGGAGCTGGTGGAGAGCGGTTCGCGCCTCTCGCCCGAGGAGTTGAGCGCCTACCTGCGGATTCTCGCCGAAGATCCCGGATCGAGCCTGAAAGGGCTGACGGAGGCGGGCCGTCCGCGCTCGCTGGGCAGGAAGTCGGTTGCACCGAAGAGTCTTAATCAGCGCCATTATGTGGAGGCCATCGAGCGGTACGACATGGTGTTTGGCATCGGCCCTTCCGGGACGGGCAAGACCTATCTCGCCATGGCAATGGCCGTGGATGCGCTGCTGACGAAGGAGGTAAGCCGCATCATCCTGGCGCGCCCGGCGGTGGAGGCCGGCGAGCGCCTCGGCTTCCTGCCTGGTACTCTGCAGGAGAAGGTTGATCCTTACCTGCGCCCGCTCTACGACGCGCTCTACGACTTCCTCGATCCCGACCGCGTGGAGCGGTTCACCGAAAAGGGTGTGATCGAGATCGCGCCTATCGCCTTCATGCGCGGCCGCACGCTGAACGACGCGTTCGTTATCCTGGACGAGGCGCAGAACACCACCAGCGAGCAGATGAAGATGTTCCTCACGCGGCTGGGCTTCAACTCCAAAGCCGTTATTACGGGCGACGTCACGCAGATCGATCTGCCGAACGGGCGGCGCTCCGGCCTGGTGGAGGCGGTCGAGGTGGTATCGAACGTCGAGGGCATCAGCTTCGTCTACTTCAACGAATGGGACGTGGTGCGCCACACGCTGGTGCAGCGCATCATCCGCGCGTATGAGAGCTACGAGTCATCCCGCGTCGCGAGCGGTCCGGCCGCGACGGCAGGGGCCCACGGCGGGATAAGTCCAGCCGCGCCAGATGAAGACTCCCATCTGTAGCGCCGCCGCCCTGCTACTGACTATCCGCACGATGCCGGCCTTCCGCGAAAGCTCATGGTTGTGAATCGCCAGAACCGTGTCCGCGTTCGCGTGGCGGCAATCGAGGACTTCGCGCGCAGAGCGAGCAGGCGTCTGCGCCTCGGCCGCAGGCGATTCGATGTCACGCTGGTTGACGAGGCGGAAATCGCGCGCCTCAACCTCATGTTTCGCGGAAAAAACGGGCCGGCGGACGTGCTTTCTTTCCCGTGGCAGAGTGAAGATCGGTCCGGGATTCCGGAGGTTGCCGGGAAGCTTGCGGATTTCATCGGCGACGTGGTGATCTCCGCGCCCGCGGCGCGAGAGAACGCCGCCCGCGAGGGCCACTCGGTCCAGATCGAGATCGATCAGCTCATCCTGCACGGGCTTCTGCACCTTATCGGCTACGACCACGAAGCAGACTGCGGTGAGATGAATGCCCTCGAATTGGACCTGCGCCGCCGCTTGGGGATCGAGGGCTAGTTTCGCTCCGCCGCCGTTCTGAAGCCGCCGCTGTATGTTCTGTTTGAGACGTTTAATACAAGACATACGCCCCGCGCGCCGTCGAAAGGGATTATGTTGGGATGGTCTGTCAGAGAGTGCGGCCGCACGAGGCAGACATTGCATTAAAGAACGCCATGGCGTCTCTTGAACGCAGTGTTCTCAAGAAAGTTTAAAGAGGATTTCAACCTGCGCCGCAGACCTCAATTTTTGAGGCCTGCGGCTATTATGCAACGCCCAGCGGAAAAGCTGCCGACCTGAAAACGCACGACCGCGCCACCCGCTGCCCCGAAACTACCCGCCTTTCACCGACCTTCCGCCGGAGTGTACACCGGCACGTGAGTCTCTATCCTCGCTGTGTCGTTTGCCGATGCCCTTGGCGTAGCGGCGCTGTCCTCAGCGTAAAAAATCGCCGGCGGAGACACCGGCGCTACATCGCTTGACAGCCCAGGACAAAAGCACAATTCACACGTTCGGGGTGGTGAGCTGGTACCCACGGTTGGTGCTTTCCCAACCGTGGGCTTTTGCTGAGTCGGAAGAACCCTCGGTCATAAAAAATACTGACCGTGCCTGCCAGCTACCTACTACTTGCGTTGAATGGTGCGAAGCAGTTAACCGCGGCCGGCAAATGGGTTCACGGTCTTCAGCCCCTCAAACCGGCTGAAATCGCGATCTCCAGTGATGAGCTCCTAGACGCCATGCTCAAGACAGAGTGCGACAATGTGCGCATCATGAATCAAGTTACCCGCCGCCTCCGCTTTGCGGACGGTCTGATCGAGGATCACCGCGTGATGTTCCGTTTCGCGGAGCAGCACGAGCGAGGGGGAAGACAGTATCTTTCCCAGGTCGTCCAAAGCGACTTTGATCGGGACAGGCGGATGGAAAACGCGGGGGTGAGTGACGACCCGGAGGAATTCATAAGCGCAGGGCCATGGAATCGCCCACGGAAGCGAGCGTTCCGCCAGGCGTTTCAGCAACGCGCGTGCTACGGCGTGGCGCCAGCCCGACTCAACCTCGGCATAAATCAGTATGTTGGTGTCGACCGCTTGCACACTTCAGCGTCCATCCATCAGATCGAAGAGCGTATCGCGGTCCAGCAGATCAACGCCCGCAAGCTCGCTGGCTTTCCAGCCCTGAAGATGAAGCTCATAAGACCCGCGAGACTTCCCAGCGGCCAGAGCCTGGCGAAGCAAGTCATTAGTCACGGCTTGAAGTGTACGGCCCTCTTGGGCGGCCTTTTTCTTCAATTCCAATAGGGTCCGATCGTCAATCGTCAAAGTGGTGCGCCTCATATGCAGAAGCATATCCGTAAGACATCAAGATGTCAAACCTACGGAGCAGGTGGCGCGGGCCTGCGTATTTCAGGTCCGCGGTTTTTGCCGGGCCTCAAACACAAGCCGCAGACCTCAAAGGCGGAGGTCTGCAGTGCAATATCGAAATTCCTTGTTTTTTTAGCAAACATTTGGATGCTCGCGGCCCGCCGTCACCCCCGCGAAAGCGGGGGTCCATTAATGAAATGGATTCCCGCTCCCCCGCCTGCGCGGAGGACGAGCTTCGCGGGAATGACTGTAAGTGGCGTTTGGTTGCGGCCATCAGGCCGCGCTGCGCTACCCATGACTCAAGGCTCGCAATTCATCATTCACTGGATACTTCTTTGTTGATTCTAAAGGCTTGGTAGACTTCGTTCCGGCGATTCGTCTTTGTGACGAGCCGGGGTAGCCACGGCACGCCTTTGGTGCTGTGGGCTTTTGTGCTGCTGGAAGAACCCACGGCACATAAATCGTGCCGTGGCCGCCACGGCGCTTGAGCGCATTCAAAGAGGAGCGCGCCTTGCCGCAGACGGTTTTGGGTTCTGTCGACCTCTCGGCGTTGGCGCGGCAAGCGACGAGCCGCGCCGAGGTGAGCCTACAAGACTTGCGAAAGATCGGTGTGGTGTCCATGCCGCCCAGCCTAGCAGGAGCGAAGGCGGCGATGGAGACGGATGGGACGAACGAGACTGTTTATTTCGCGGCGCCTTGCGAGAGTGGCGAGGGAATGGTGAATGGTGAATTATGAGTTCTGAGTTCTGAGTGCTGACCGTTGAGTGCTGAGTGCTGAACTCTAAGTTGTAGGTTCTGAGTTATGGGGAATGGCGGGGCTGGCGCAGACCTCAAGATCATCGACGTGTCAGCACGCTCAGGATGACAGCGCCGCTATGGTACCGGTCAACACATCTCATGTCATGAGCGATGCGCCAGAATTGGCACAATCGCCTGCTGGATTTCGCCCGTCACGCGCGCGCCGCGCGCCTCAACGTACACATCCACTTCGCTGCGCACTCCGAAGTCCGGCAGATAAATACCCGGCTCGATCGACAGGCAGGTGCCCGGAATAAGCGCGCGGGCGTCGTGCGTTTCAAAATTATCGGCGTTCGCGCCGTTGCCGTGAACGTCCTCCCCAATGGAGTGACCCGTGCGGTGCACGAAGAGGTCGGCAAGCCCGTGGCGCGCAATTACGGAGCGCACCGCGTCGTCCACCTCATAGCCGTGGATCGCCCGCCCGAACCCGAGCGTCGTCTGGATGAGCTCGATGCCGGTGTCGCGCGCCTGGCGTACGATGTCGAAGATTTCGGCGTGCCGCCGAGGCGCCTCCGGACCGGCGAAAGCGGTCCAGGTGGTATCGTAATAAACGGCGCCTGGCGCGCGGCGCTTGGCCCAAAGATCGAGCAGGATGAAGTCGCCCGCGCGGATGGGCGCTGCGGTTGAGGGTTGCGGTTCGTAGTGAGGATTACTGCTATGCGCATTGACGGCGACAATCGGAGGATCGGCGGTTTCGAGGCCCCGCGCATCGAACATCGTCATAATTTCCTGTTGCAACGCGTACTCGTCAAGCGGCGGCCCTGTCTCGATCGCCTCGCGGATTCGGGCGAACACGGCCCGCACAATTTCGCCGATCGCCTGCGCGGCCTCCAGATGAAGCGCAAGCGCTTCGGAGGACCATCGCGCCTCGAATTCCTGCACCAGGCTGGCCGAGGAAACCACCTCAACGCCCGCGCTGCGCACCAGTTCCAGCGTGCCGGCGTCGACCAGCCCGACGTAGGGGATGGCGTTGAGCGGTGAATACTGCATCGCCACTTTCTTCTTGCCGGCGAGCATGGCGCGAAGCTTTGATTGTTGCTCGGTCCACGATGAATAGACGTGCTCCTTGCCGGGCAGCCCGGCCAAAATGCCCCGCTCGATGCGGTGCACCAATTTCTCTGGCTCCCCGCTTGCGGGGATGGTATAGTACCATCGCCGCGTGCAGAGAGCGCCGCTGAGACGGAGGATGCGATATGCAATGGGGTCGCGGTGATGATGATCGTAAAACAGCCACGCGTCCACCTGTGACCGCTTCAAACCCTCCTGAATGGCTTTCAGATCCATAGAGCTTGACTCCCGGCCTTCTGCGAGTGCGAGCGACCTGGCTTCTGGCGCGCGCGCTCGCGGGGCGCGCCCGCTATAATTGCC
>JBOGJW010000435.1:0-5201 GCA_050745245.1 Terriglobia bacterium
CTACGGCACGGCTGAAGCCGTGCCCTGCTACAAATCCTTGCTAAAAACACAAGAATTTACGGTCTTGCACTGCAGACCTCCGCCTTTGAGGTCTGCGGCTTTTTATACAAGCCGCGGACCTGAAAAACGCAGGTCCGCGCTACCCCGCGTTAGGTTTCGAACATCGCAGGGATATCACGAGCGCCGTGAATGACTCGAATCACTTCGGTTCCGTCTCGAACCGGTCGATAGAAGACGAGGTATTTAGGAAAGTCTCTGAGCGGAAAGCTGCGCATTCCCATAAGCAGAGGACTTCGATATTCGGCGAGCTTACCCATTTCGGGCTGGCTCGCCAGCAACGCGAAGGTCGCTTGCGCACACTGTAAGAAGCGTTCTGCGGCATCTTCGCTGCCTCGACCGATAAAGACAAAATGTTCGAGGAGTTCCGTGGCAGCGGCGCGCCGCGTGACGACCGGCATACAGGCTACGCTGGCTCGCGAATCCTGGCCAGACCCTCCCGCCTGATTTGGTCCCAGTCTTCGGGCCGCATCGCGCTAGCCTCGGAGTTCAGCCCCTCAAGGAGCATAGCTTCCAACCGTTCCCGGGCCTTGCGCTTTTCGTCTTCACGAATAAGCTCACGCACATATTCGCTGGCGCTGCTGTAACGGCCCGAGGCCACCTGCTGGTCGACGAACTCCTTGAGCGTCCCCGGCAGGGAGACATTCATCGTGTCCATGTTTTACGCCCCAATCAAATCCAGTTTACGCTCGCCGCCATTTTCGGTCAATTTCTGCCATCAGCGTTCGCTCTATTTAGCCGGCGTTCCGGCGCCAGAGAAATCGCTCGCGGCGAACTTGCCTAACATGCGCTACCTCATCCGCCGGTGAAAGCGGACCTCGAAACCGTACACCCCGTTGATATCCCGCTCGCCGATCAGCGAGATTTTGTTGCTGATATCCCAGCGCACGCGGATGTCGCGCTGCTGAGCGGCCGCAGTGTTGGTAGAGTAAGTGATCGTGAGGTCGGGCGACACTTGCTCCTCAATGGTGACGCGCGCGCCGCCGGCGGTGCTGGGCCCCAGCAGATTCGGGTCAATGCGAATCCGGCTGACGCCGAAGAGCCGCTGCACGCGCCCTGAAACCTGGGATGACAGGGCCTGCGAGAGCAGGGCGCTCGCGCCGACCGCCCCGAACGGCTCGTTCCCGGACGCGCGCATCATCGCCTGCTGCGGCGCATAGCCCAGCGCCAGAAGCGAGAGGATGTCTTCGGTCGGCAGGGGCGGGTCCGAGCGGTAAGAAAGCTTGGCCTGGTCGAACGGCCCTGTCACCTCAACCGCCAGGTCGTATCGCTCGACTCGCGTCTGCGCCTCGATGTCCAGCACCGGCGTGGTCTGAAAAGGACTGGTAAGGGAAATATCTCCGTGGGTGATCTGATAGCGGTTTCCGGCGATCAGCGCCTGCCCGTTTTGAAAGTGGATTCCGCCGGTGGCGACGGGATTGGCAAGCGTGCCGCGCAGGGTGGTATCGATGGTCGCGGTAAAAGTCAGCGTGCGAGAGGTGACGCGGACGTCGGGATTTGTGCTGACGTGCACATTCAGGCGGATGTTGGACGCGATTCCGGGCGTGCCGGAGACGGGTGCCGCTTCGAGCGATGGCCCCGCCTGGCCCAGCCAGCTTACCAGGTTGAAATCCGGGCTGGCGTACATCGAATCGAGCGTCACGTCACCGGTAAGCTCGCCTCCGGCCGTCGAGCCGGCCAGATGCAAGTCTCCCGATAAAATTGAGATGAAATCGGAAGGGAACTCCATGCGAATGTGCGCCATCGCGGCACCCAGATCGAACCGCGGCGTCCCGCCCAGCGTCACGTACCCGGTAAGCCGCACCGAGCTCTGCCCGCTCTCCCCCTGCAGCGATTGAATTGTGGCGCGGTTCCCCTTCAGAACAATAGTTCCGCTGACAGGCGCAATGGCAGGCAGCTCACTGCCGTAGCGCAAGCTTACGCTCTCGACGCCGATCTGGCCGGAAATTGAAGGCTGCCTGAGCGAGCCTGTGGCATGGACGTTGACGTTGATGGTGAAATTGCCCGCCGCCCTCAGCGACGGGTCCAGCAACTCGAGAACGGAGGCGTTGCTCTTCCCTTCCACGTCGAGTGAAAAGGCCGAGGGCGGCCGGAGCGAAGCGCGGAGCTGAACCGCCACATTCGTCGAGGGCCCGGTCATCTCCACCCGGTTCGATTGCAGCGTCTCATGCTGGTAGCGAATCTCCACCGGCTGTACATTGGCCAGGCGAAAATCGGGGACGTCGATGCTGAGCGTGCGCGCTTCCGCGCTGAAGGAGAACTGAGAAAGGTTTTTCAACGGCCCGGAGCCCGTGAACGTTCCGGTCGCGGTGGGATGCACCTGAAGATGACTGTGCTCGATCCAATCGATCCAGGGGTCGAGGTGGAAACCGGTGAAATTTCCCGAAAGCTGCGCCGGCCACTCGCCGCGGATGCCGGCGGCGAGCTTGAGATCGAACGCGCCGGCAGGCCCCCTAAAGCTGGCTGTAGCCTGGAGCTGCTGTTTCTGCAAAGCCAAAACGGCCTGGAGATCCCCGAAGCGATCTCCTTCCGCTTCCAGCCCGCGAACGCTCAGCGTCGATTCAAAACGAGGCTGGCTGAGCGTCCCCGAGCCCTTGAGATCGAAGTCCGCGACGCCCTGCAGCCTCGCCTCTGAGAGGGGCTCGCCGGGAAGCTCAGGCTGCGGCTGAATCCGCTCGATTTGCGCCAGAGAGAAATCGCTTCCGTGAAGCTGGAGCGCGAAGGACCGGAGCGGCAGATCGAAGCTCGCGCTGCCCGAGAGCCTCCCCGTTCCTTTGCGGAGCAGCAGGTTTTCAAAACTGAATACGGAATTGTCGATGTGAACCTGTCCTGAAACGAGATCAACGGGCTCTCCTTCGATTTTTCCGTCCGTGATTTCAAATGATCCGGAGCCGGCGAGGCGCGCAGGGGTTCCCGTCAGCGACACACGGCCGCTGGCCACACCGGTAACCGGATAGCGCAGGCCAAAGGCGTCCTCAAGGCCGCGGAGCGGCGAGCGGCTGGCCTGTGCGGTGACGCTTAGCTCGGAACTCGGCGTCACTTTCCAATTGGTCAGCGCCACGGCTCCACTGAAATCGAACGCGCTCGATTCCGACCGAAGCTGGCCGGAACTGATCCCGAGGTGGCTGGCGGATACGCTCAGGCCCGCCGCAAAGCTCGACCACGACCAGCCGGCATAGGTGAAGGCGCCAACGCGGAGCTGGCCCTGAATTTCGGGCTGCGAAATCGAGCCGCTGATCGTGGCCGTAAACACGGCGGGAGATTTCAGTTGCACCGGGATCGGTTTCGAAAGGTCGGCGACGTCTTCGAGAATCGGATCGGCCTCCGAAAAATCCGTGGTTGTGTATCGGACGTGGAGTCCGGTCTGCCCGGCCCCCAGCGCGCCTTGCGCGGAAAGCTTCGAGTGCGCCGTCGACAGCTCCGCCTGCGTGAGTTCGACAGCCAGTGCAGGCGAGTTCTCCGCCGTGCCGCGGATAAATCCGTTCACCGGCAGCGAGCCGGCGGGAACAACTTCCGGCGGCGAAAGAACGAGATCGAAACTCGATTTGAGATCCTGGAAGCTTCCCCGCCAGCTTGCATCAGCCTTCCCCTGCGCCAGCGCGGCCAGCGGCAGCAAATGTTGCAGTTTTTGGCCCATCGGCGCGGATGCGAAGACTTCGGCCAGCCTTACTCCGCGCAAGTCGAGGCTCGCGGCAAAGCGAGGCGTCTTTCCACGAAGATCGGCGTGCGCCTCGCCCGTGGCGACGCCGCCAAGCGCCGCAACCTGCACGTGGGTGAGGCTGACGTGATCCGGGCTGGCGGTGAAGCTCGCGGCCACATCAATTTTGCCCGGCGGGGCAAGAGAAGCGGAGCGGACCTGGAGATCGCGCACCTGCACGTTCCCATGCGCGCCAAGGTGATTTCCGGAATATCCCGCCTGCACGCTCGCGGTGAACCGGCCTTCCCTAATGGATGACGCGCCCATTAACCGGGCCAGCGGGCGGAGCTCGCCATGGGCCTGAAGCTGAATCAATCCGTGAGTGGCGGGCTGCCACGCCAGACGCGCCTCGCCGCTCCCCTGAACTCCCTCAGACCTCCAGACCAGGTGATTCAGCGCCAATCCCTGGGTGGAAAAGTCGAGATGCGTCGCCAGCGCCAGAGAGGGCAGCGTGCGGCCGCGCACGTTCAGACGCAGCGACGATGACGAGAAGCTGCCCCAATAGTCGTGTGACTGCGCGTAGTACAACAGCAGCGCAACATTCTTCGCCGCGAGATCAATGGGAATCTTTCGGTTATTCCAGTAAAGGTTGGCGCTCTCTAGCACGGCCGTTTTCAACGAGAGCTTCATCAGCTCGCTAGCCAGCGAGCCGTTTGCAGCCTTGCCGCCCGCCGGTCCGGGCAGGTTCGTTGATCCGTCCGCGTAGGTGAAGAGGTGAACGCTCAGTCCCGATCCGAAGAAGCGCGAAAGGAGCAATCGCCTCCGCACCAGAGTCCAGGGGCTGATCCGCAGAACGATCGTCTGCGCGTAGAGCAGCGGCGGCTGTGAGGATGATTCCGTCCCGTGCAGTGTGAGGCCGCGCAGGATGAGCTTGAAGCTGAAGGGCTGAATCACGAGCCCGGCAAGCTCGGGCCTCGCACCCGTCACGCTTTGCACGGTCTGGAGAACGTAGGCCTCGATCTCCTGGTGGAACCACCGGGAACTGATCACCACACGCGCCGCGGCGTACACGCCCACGACGATGATGAAGATGATAATCAGGATTCGAACTGGCCAGGAGATTCGTCTGCTCATCGGATATTGAGTAACAACATCATTTTGCCGTTAATTGCATCATTTCAGGGGGAGTTCGTTCCAATTCGTTTTTCTAATGATTGGCCCGATATCCCGCGCGAAGGGCAGCGCCTTATTTCTCCCTCAGGTTTCATTGCGGCCAGGCCGCGCTGCATTGCAAGGTCGTAAGATCTTGCTTTTTTGGCAAACATTTTGAAGCCTGTCATTCTGAGTCCCACATGGGTCTTCGGCCCACGCATAGCGATGGAAATCGGGGTCGTATTGAGGTTGATTTTTGAGGAAGCGCAGCGAAGAATCCCCGTATTTCGCCCGGCTTCAAAAAATACAGGGATTCTTCGCTCGGTCGCCACGGCGACCTCGCTCAGAATGACAC
>JBOGJW010000436.1:0-3176 GCA_050745245.1 Terriglobia bacterium
CGTCACGGGGGAGAATCGGTCGCTGATGCCGCCGGTTGAGGCGAGCCCCGAGGATCTTCAGAACCTGCTCGCATTTCTCAGCCGGTTGACGGGAGTCAAGCCCGGCGCAGCCGATGTCACGGAAGCGCGCGAAGGCGGCGTCTCCTGGTCGATGATTCTTCATCCGCCGCGGGGCGACTGGCTCAGCTACAACGGCGGTCTGGACGGCAACCGGTATAGCGGCCTCTCGCAGATCAATGCGGGGAACGTCAAGAACCTGCGCCCGAGATGGATCTACTCCGTGCCCCTATGGAAGCAGTTTCTCCCGGACACCTCGTATTTCCGCTCGAAGATGCAGTTCTTTGGGGTAGAGACGACGCCGCTGGTTGTTGGCGGCATCATGTACTCCACGGGCCCGCATGAGGCCTTTGCGCTGGATGCTCGCACGGGGCAGCAGATCTGGGATTACTGGCGTCCGCGCCCTTCCGAGTTGAATGTGGGGGACGCGTCGCTTGGCACGAATCGCGGCGTGGCGGTCCTCGGCAACAATATTTTCAAGGTGACGCAGAACGCGCACCTGCTCGCCCTGAACCGCACTACGGGCAAGCCCGTGTGGGAAGTGGTGATGCCCCCGAAAGAACTGCTGCATTACGGGGCGACCGTCGCGCCGCTTATCGTGAAGGGCATGGTGATTGCCGGAATTTCCGGCGGCGACTGGCCGGGCGTGCGGGGCTTTGTGGCCGCGTACAAAGCCGCAACTGGCAAACGCGTGTGGCAATTTCAGACCATTCCTGCGCAGGGCCAGCCAGGAGCGGAAAGCTGGGGTGGGAATCCACCGCCGAACACCGGGGGCGGGGCAACCTGGGTGACGGGCTCCTACGACCCGGAGACTGATACGCTTTACTGGACCACCGGCAACCCTTACCCGGACTCCAACGGCCGCGCGCGTCCGGGCGAGGACCTCTATACCAACTGCATTCTGGCTCTCAACCCGGACAACGGCAAGCTCAAGTGGTATTACCAGGTCACGCCTCACGACGTTCACGACTGGGACGCGACAGCGCCGCTGACGCTCGTGGATGCCAGCTATCAAGGACAGCGGCGCAAGCTGTTGCTCTTCACGAACAAAAACGGCTTCTTCTATGTCTTTGATCGCACCGATGGCCGGGTGCTGATGGCGAAGCCATTCGTGCGCGCGACCTGGGCCAGCGGCATTGATGCGGATGGGCGCCCGCAGCTCCTGCCGGAAAACGGCCTCGTCTGCCCAAGAGACGGGACAAACTGGAACGCGAAAGCATTTAGTCCGCTCACCGGCTTGTATTACGTCATGGCTTTGGAGAAATGCATTGTTAAATTGTCTTCTCGGAACTGGAAGGGGGGGCAGCGCCAGGCGGAGCCGGCGGAAAAGTACCTGCGCGCCCTCGATATTCACACGGGGAAAGTGGCTTGGCAGGTTCCGCAGTTCGGGCCCGCCTCCAACGAATTCAAGCAAGAGCAGGACGCCGGCGTGCTCGCGACGGCCGGCGGACTTCTGTTCTACGGCGATCCGGCCGGCGACGTGGTTGCGGCGGATGCGCGCACGGGAAAAACGCTGTGGCATTTTCCGACCAACGGAGAAAACAAGGCGTCACCCATGACCTACATGGTGGACGGCAAGCAGTTTGTCGCTCTGTCGGTGGGCACCAATATCCTGTGCTTCAGCTTGCCGTGAGGGAGAAAAGATCGATGAGCAGATATCTGTCAAGACGTGAGTTTCTTTCGTCGGCGACTGCGCTCGCCGCGACCGCTCCGGCCTTGGGTGTTCCGGCTGCGGTGAGCGGGCGCTTTCAAGGCAAGTTGTGCCTGTTTTCGAAGCCGTTCCCGCAGCTTAACTGGCGGGATCTGGCGAAAAGCGCGAAAAGCGCTGGGTTCGATGGGATCGACTTGACGGTCCGGCGGCGCGGGCACGTTCTTCCCGAGCGAGCCGCCGTGGACCTTCCCCGAGCGATTGCCGCCATTCGTGATGAAGGGCTTGACGTGCCGATGATCACGACCGATCTGCTTTCCGCGAATGATCCCACAGCGGAGCCGATCCTGCTCGCGGCCGGAAAGCTTTCTATACCGTATCTAAAGCCAGACTACTATCCCTACCGGCATATGGACGTCCGGAAGGCGCTTGACGAAGCGATGCCAAAGTTTCGCGGGCTGGCGGCGCTGGCGCAGAAGCACGGAGTGCAGGTGGGATATCACAATCACCCGCGTTATATCGGCGCGCCTGTTTGGGATTTCGCCCGAGTGCTCGAGCCGCTCGACCCGCGCTGGTCCGGCTACTACTTCGACCTTGGACATGCAACGGCGGACGGCGGCGCGAGCTGCTGGAAGATCTCAACCAACCTCGTGATGCCGCGCCTGAAGATGATCGCCGCCCGCGATGTCGTCTGGAGACAGTTAGGCCCGCATCAGTGGCAGGTTGAAGGTTGTGCCATAGGCCAGGGAATGGCGCACTGGACGGAGTTTCTGCGCACGCTGGCGCAATCGAATTTCCACGGACCCGTCTCATTGCATCAGGAATACGCTACGCCCGGTGTGGCTGACCGCGAGGGCATTGCGCTTTCGCGCGCAAAAGTTCCCGAGCTTCTGGCATCGATCGGGGACAATCTAAATCGGCTCAAGTCTCTGCTGAGCGAGGCCTATGCGGACGCGTAGCTCAAGGCACATCTCCAGCGCGCCGATCATCCAATCCCGATTTCATCGGCGTTTTCAAGGGGAGCGCCGCAGCGGCGGCAGATGACAGCGCCGCAGTCGCCGCACACGAGCGGGTCATCCACCGGCTCACGGCAGGCGGGGCAATAGAAGGTCTGGGCGGGTTGGGCCGCTTCAGCCATCGCTTTCCTTCGCAGCCGCAATTTGCGGCGCCTCCGGCGCCCGGCTGCCGGTGACCATCTCGCGAACAAACTTTTGGATGATCTCCTGCATCTCGTCGATCTTTCCGGTGAAAAAATGATCTGCGCCTTCCACCCAGTGCAGCCTTTTGGGCGGCGCGAAGGTTTCATAGAGCGCCCGCACCTTGGCGCGCGGGCCGTATTGGTCCAGCGAGCCTTCGACGAAGAGCTTGGGTTTGGCGCACTCACGCAGGTAAGAAAAATCGTACGATTCGACGGGGAGCCCGAGGCCCACTAGCGCCGTCGCGCGGGCATCCGCCGCGCCCACGCGCAACC
>JBOGJW010000437.1:0-3314 GCA_050745245.1 Terriglobia bacterium
GAACATCTCCACGCGAAATTCGGCTCGAAGCCGTTCGTTGATGGGGGTGATCTTCACAAATCCCGTGTCCACATTCCACGCCCCTGGCCCGAAAAGGCTGTTCCTGCCGGCGTTACCGAACTGGTCCGGTTGATTTTCGACAAACGCCGCGGTATTGAACCACTCCTGAAGCTCATTCACTCCCACGGGCCGCGATGAATCAGCGCCAATCTGGTCCGCGGTGTCCGAGTTCGGCGGGCCAGTGAAGGACTGGTCCTTGCCTGTCGAAACGGTAAACGGATTCCCGCTCCGGGCGGTGATGATGGAATTGATCTGCCATCCGCTAAGAATTTTGCCTGCCGGGCCGCGCAGTCGGCCAAGCACAGGCAGGTCGTACACCAGCGACACGTTGGCGCTGTGCGTCAGGTCAAAATCGCAGCGGCCATAGCCATCATTCAGATTGAACTTATCGTTAAATGCATCGCCTCCGCCGGCATCGGCGCCGATGGTGGCGCCCGAATCGTTGTCCATGCACTTTGAATAGGTGTAGTTCCCGATAACGTTGAGGCCGCGGCCGGTGTGCTTGGTCAGGCTGACTTGCAGAGCGTTGTAATTGGCGTGCTCCCAGGATGAGGACGCGACTGCGAGGGCACCGAATGCGGGATAGACCCGGCGGGCCTGCACGGTGGCTTCCGAGCCGCCGGAAACAGGACGCGCCGGATTAGCCTGGTACGTCGCCATCACGCCGAGCTGGTGGTCGCCAACGTAGGAAGCGGAAAGCCCCAGGTCGGGCCGGAGCTGGCGCTCGATGGTGAAGTTCCACTCCTCGACGTATCCCTGGCTGCTATTCGGATCCAGCACTGAGGTGACGAGCGGCGTTGGGAACACATAAGTTTTCAGCGCGCTCACCGGAGGCTCTGTGAAGGGGAACGGATTGCCTCCCGGATAGCCGAGATAGGGATTGTCAAAGCTGGGCGGCGCCAGAATGTCTACAGCCTCGGAGCGGAACGCGCTGCCCGAGTTGGACGTGCGGATCATGTTGAGTGGGACCGTGAGGTTGAATATCCCGAACGCGCTGCGCACGATGGTCTTGCCGTTGCCTTGGACGTCCCAGGCGAAACCGGCGCGCGGAGCGAACGATTTCCAATCATCCGGCCAGATCGAGTTTCGCAGGCCCCGATCGCCGCTGAACACAATGCCGGCAGGCGCAAGAGGCGCCATTACCGATTGCACGCCAGGCTCGAATCCCGCCGCCGGGCCCAGCAGATCGTAGGGTGGAAACCACGGCTCCCAGCGCAGGCCAAGATTCAGCGTCAGCCGCGGCAGCGCCCTCCAGTCGTCCTGGATCCAGGGCGCCCACTGCGTCCCGCGGAAATTTTGCGGCGTTCGCGCATCCTGAACGAACTCGCTCGGCAGGCCGATGAGGAAATCGGCAAAAGCATCCCCGGAACCTTTAACCGTCGGCAAGCTGGTGCGTGAGCCGTTGAACGAGTCCACGCCGGCCGAGAAGGACATATCCGCCGAATACATCCAGTCGCGCTCCACGTACATTCCGAACTGGAGCATATGCTTGCCGTGAATCCAGGTGGCTGCGCCCTGGTAGCCGAAGCTCTGAGGGAAACCCAAAAGGGGCCCGCCACTGAAGATGCTGAAGTAATTGCTGATCGTAAGGTCGATAGACGGCGGCGCCGCGGTAAGCGCTAGCGGGGCCTTTTGCCCCAGCGACTGCAGGCTCAGCGGCAGGACGGGAATCTGGTTTCGCGCCGTGCGCGCAAACTGAAAGCTTCCCGTAAATAGCAGGTTGGGACTAAACGTGTGGGTGTCGCTCGCGAGGAACGCCTGGTCCAGGTAATTATTCTGCGCATAGATGGCCGGAAAAGGATCGGTGAGGCGGCGGAAGTCGTACTCATCCCCGTAGTAGCGCGCGGTGAAGTGATCCTTGGAGGTCAGGTTGATATCCAGCCGGGCGAGGCCCTGGTCATCGTTGTTCTTGTTGTTCGGAACGAGCGCCGCGCGGCCGTTTGGTAAGTTGGGCAGCGGCACCAGCGGCGCATAGAGCTTCACGGCGATTGGATCGAAATCGCTCGACGGAATCTTGTTCCCCGGGAACTGCTTGCCCGTGGCGGGATCGATGAGAATCCGCGAGCTGGCTGAGAAATCGCCGTTCCGCTCCGCCGCGGTGGGTACGGTGATGTTGGACGGGCTCGAAGCGCCTAACTGCCGCGTCGCCTGGTAAGAGAGGAAAAAGAATGCCTTATCCCTCATAATCGGCCCGCCGAACGTGCCGCCGAACTGGTTCTGCTTATAGGGCGATACAGCGGGCGAAAAGAAATTCCGCGAGTCAGTGGCGCTGTTGCGGAGGAATTCGAATACGTCGCCGTGGTACTGGTTCGTGCCCGCGCGCGTCGAGAGCAGCATCGTGGCCCCGGGACCGCTCTGGCTGGCGCTGAAATCGGACGACTTCATCGTGAATTCCTGCAGCGCGTCCGGGTTGGGCAGGACCGGCGGGCCGTCCCACTCGCGGTTCACGAAGGGCATGCCGTCGAGGTCGAAATTATTGTCTGGCGCCCGGAGTCCGTTTGTGGTGACGCCCTGGTTCTCCTGCTGGTTGCCTTCCGTGCCGGTGCCGGTCAGGAACGTGCCCGGCGTCAGCGTAACAAGCTGCAGCGGATTGCGTCCGTTGAGCGGCAGTTGGCGCATCTGGCGGTCGTCTACCGTCGTTTGGATCACCGAGGAGGTCGGCTGCACCACCGGCGCCGCCGAGGTCACGTGGACTGTCTGGATGGAAGCGCCAAGCTGAAGCTGCAGGTGAACGTCCACGCTATGCCCGGTGAGCAACTGGAGCCCGGAGCGCACCAGCTTTTCGAAACCGGGATGGGAGACCTCGATCTGGTAGTTGCCGATGGGCAGGCTCGGAAAGCGGAACACGCCTCCGCTGTCCGTCGTGGCGGCATAGGTGATCCCCGTCTGCGTGTCCTGGCAGACCACTTTGGCGCCACTTACGACGGCGCCGCTCGGGTCGGTGACCGTTCCGGTGAGCAGGGCCGTAGACTGGGCGTGAAGCGCGGCCGGGAGCAACATTAAAATCACCAGAAGCCCGAAACCTGCGGCGCTAGCGCGCCTGATCTTTGACCCGAACTCGGAGCTTCTTCTTGGCATGACCCGTCCCTCCAGGCTACATTTCCTGCCTCTGGTGAATAACACAGCGCGCCCCGAGTGTCAAGATATTTTGGTATCTGATATATTGGGGGAAATGGTGAATTGTGAATAGGGAGCGGGGTAGCGCAGCGCGGCCTTGCGGCCGCAACTAAACGCAGTGTCATTCTGAGGAGGTC
>JBOGJW010000438.1:0-2387 GCA_050745245.1 Terriglobia bacterium
GTCCAGCGCCACCGTCCCCACCTCTTTCGAGCGCGTGGTTTCCCTATCAACAAGGCTGGCTGGGGGCTGACGGAGCTTATTCGGTCCCGCTCGGAGGAGACCGAATCCTCTGGATTTTCGGAGATACGTTCATTGGCGCCCCGGGCGCGACATCGCGCAAGCATGCAACGGGGTTTATCCACAACTCGATCGCCATCTCAACTTGCCCCGGGAAGGTGAACTGCACCTTCTGGTATCACTGGCAACGCATGAACACCCCAAACCCGAGGCCCATGTTTTTTACCGGGACTGGCGGCTGGTTCTGGCCGATGGACGGCTTCGTTGATCGCGGGACGCTGTACGTGGCGCTGATGCAAATGCACTCGACCGGGACTGGCGGACCCTTTGGGTTTGCGTATAGCGGCGTTCAACTGGCTTCCATCCACAATTATGCCGCGCTGCCAAGCCAATGGTCAGTGACGTATCAAAAGCTCAATACGGGCGGATCCGCAATTCCTGGTGTGTCGATCATTGTCGAAGATGCGCTCCACGGAAATCCGGACTCTTCCACCCCTCGCGGAGCCGACTACGTCTACTTCTTCACGCTCGTGGGATCAAGCACGCCAGCGATGCATCTGAGTTTACTTCGCCTGCCGCGGAGAGAACTTCATAAGGCCGCCAGGCCCGGAAAGGCCGCTTGGGAATATCTGGCTTCGGATTCAACCTGGCGGCCATGGGCAGAGACCGCGACGGTCCTGCCAGGTGACAGCGCCGCGGTGTTCAGGCCCGGCGCAACGGAGATGACCGTTCGCTACCACAGCTCCACGCATCAGTGGATCGCGGTCTACCCGGGGGGACTCGCCAATGCAGCATACTATAGCCTTTCGCCTGCAATGACTGGCCCTTGGGGGCCGGCCAAGAAGCTCTACGCCTACCCCGAAATGGAACCGGCGAATCCGAATTACACGCCCAATGTCTTCTGCTACGCGGCAAAGGAGCACGTCGAGCTTGAAGCTCCTGAGCAGCTCTTTTTTACTTACGCGTGCAACTCCTCGCGGGAAGGCGAAGTCATCGGCAACATGAATCTGTATCATCCCGTCGTGGTAACCCAGCCGCTGCCGCGCCGATGAGGAGCACTGCATGACGAACAGGCGCGTTTTCGAGCATATGGACAGGCCGGCCGCTTCGATGAGCCGGAGGTCGTTTCTCGAGTTGGGAGCTGCGAGCACAATCCTGCCCTGGGCCGCGTCCGCGGCTTCAGGTGCGCAGGAAAGAGAAGCCCGGGTTGGTATTCCCAGCCTTTCCGACCTGGCGAGCGATCGCATCACGCACCGCTTCACTGATCTTTACGCCGTGCCCGCCGCGCAAAACGAGTGGGGCTATCTGAAAGTGGCGAAATCGGTTTCCGGAATGACAAGCATTTCCTTCCCCCCGTTCGCTTGCTGCGGCGTGCCGGCGATGCCCTGGAGCCCGGGATTCCTTCTAACTTGCGAGATTTTTCTTAACGGCAAGATCCTTATGGCGTACGACGGCGGCGACCGCATGACGTACACGTGGTATCCGCACCGGATCGTGCGCGAGTCCCGCGCGCAGGGCCTGCTCTTCGCCACGCAAACTTTCATGCCTTCCCAACAGCGTGCGGCGGCTGAAGAAATCAGGATCAAAAACGCGAGCAGCGCGCGCCGCGCCATCACTCTGGCCTTCGACCTGCGCGCGGCGGTCACGGCTCAAAAAGACAAACCATGGTTCATTGATTCACCCGGCGAAGCGGACAATCATTTCGCCTGGGAGCCGTCGCGAGGGTGCATCATCTTTGAGGCGCAACATAGCCGCGCCGTTTCTGTGCAGGGTCTCGAACCTCGGCCGAATAGTTGCAGGGATCGTCGCATGTTGCTTTACGAATTTTCTCTCGGCCCCGGTGAGACTCGAGTTCTTCATTATCTGAACGTCATTGATGAGGAGAAGGCCGCGGCGCTCGAATCCTACAGCCGCGGCCAGGCGAACTTCGACGGTCTGCTCAAGCAGAACGAAGAAGTGTTTACGAGCCTCATCCGGTCCGCCTTCACTCCTGGGAACTCCGAGTTCTCCGGCCATCTGCCTCAGCTTCATACGCGCGATGAATCGCTGTGGAAGCTCTACTACATTGGCTTTGCTAACCTGCTTTCCGGGCGCCGCGCGTCGCCGGAGTCCGCTTACGGAACTACGTACCTTACGCTTACAGGTGAGGTGGCGCCCACGCTCAGTTTTCCGTGGGACACCTCCCTAACCTCCTTGAGTCTGGCGCTGCTCGATCCCCAGGCGCTGCGGCGCCTGATCGAAGCGTGGTTCGTGCAACCCATGGATCAGCACCTGGCCACCGACTACGTCACCGGAACGGCGGTGGGGCCCTGGTACGGCGTCAATGACAT
>JBOGJW010000439.1:0-2931 GCA_050745245.1 Terriglobia bacterium
GTCCAGGCGCGCATGAGAAACCTCCGCTCCGGGGCGATGATCGATCATCGCTTCCGCTCGGAAGACGAGGTGGAGCGCGCGATGATTGACGAGACGGACATGCAATACCTTTATTCCGACGGCGACGCCTTCCACTTTATGAATACTGAAAGCTACGAGCAGTTCCATCTGCCGAAGGAGGTGGTGGGCGATCGCGCGCAGTACCTGGTGCCGGACGTGGTGCTGAAGGTGAGCTTCTACGACGGCACACCAATCGACGTGCTGCTCCCTCCCACCGTCGACCTGAAAGTGGTTGAGACCGAGCCGGGAATCAAGGGCGGCTCCGCCACCAATGTGGGCAAGCCAGCCACGCTCGAAACCGGGCTTGTGGTGCAGGTCCCTCCTTTTATCTCTGAAGGCGAAACCATCCGCGTGGATACCGCCGAGGGAGCTTATCTCGAGCGCGTGAAGTGACAAGCCACGTCCAGCGCGGCGAGGGGCGCAGTTGGAGGCCCACGGTCAATCCCACAACGATTGAGCGCGGCTGCCGCCTCTAAGCCGGCCCGAGGGTCTTTTCACACCTTTCACGAGACACTCTTATACGGGATCACCTGCTCGGTCTCAAGCGCGAGCCCCTCGGGCGTCACTTTATAGATGGCCTCGTGCCCCGGCGGGAGCTGGTTGCGCTCGACGGCCTGGACGTACTCGTGCTCGATGAGGTAACGGAGCGTTACGGTTTCCGGCGTCACATCGATCTTTCCGTCATAAAGGTCCTGCCGTTCCCACAGTTCTTTCAGCGTTGATCCGTCAAACGAATAAAGAACAGCCGTCATGCGCGGCTGGCTCTTCCCCAGGCGATTGCCATATACGAAAAAACGAAACGCCCCCGAAGGCGAGGGTGGAAGAAAGGCGTAGTGCAACGTAGGGCCCGGGACGAACTGCGTCACCGCCGCCTCGGTTGTTTTGCCCGCCTGCCGCTGGAACAATGCGACGCGGTTTGCACGGTCAAAATCCGACCAGCCCAGCGTGTATCCCGCGCCGATCAGCTCCCTGCCCTTCCAAGGCCGCACGAAAACCGCCGGCTTGCCGAAGAACGGGTAATGAAGCTTTGAAAAATAGGTCTCAAGCTGCGCCCGAACCCTCACGTCCAGCGGGTACTTTGAAGACGGCTCCGTAGCGGCATCGCTGTTCAGCCACTCGCTGAGCGAATCAAGCACCAGCTTCTGAATCTCGCCAGGAATCGCGCCCGCGTCAATCACTTGAACCCCGTTCAACTGCTGCGCGAGAGCATTAATGCGGTCTGGCAAAGGCTGCTGAGACATCGGCACCCGCCGGTGTTTGCGCGGGCTCGCCTGCGCGGGCCAGCACCAGAACATACCCAGCGCGAGGGCAGCCGCGAAGGCCGGCACAGCGCGCCGCCGGTATTGTGGATTCGTTGTCGTCATGGGAGTTTTCGGGGCCAGGCAGGCCGGCGCGATTCCGTTTCTCACTCGCAGGCGCGCGGTGATTCGGAAATCGGGCTCATCGCGGCCGGGCGCCCATCAGTACTGGTGCACTGAGGTCACCGTGCCATCGGTGAAAATCACAAACAGCACGTGGGGCGGCTGACCATAGAGCCAATCCTCCTCCTCCGAACCGTCCGGCTTCTCCTGCCGGATTTTGCGGTCAGGAGGCCCCTTCGCCGAGAGCACCGAGCTCTTATCCATGCCCACCACCGCCTCGTGCTTCGCGATAGCATCCTTGAACTTTGGCGGCTCGGAAGGCGAATATAACACGGTGGGCGCCCGGCGCGTGAAATCCAGGACTTCGCTGAGCAGCGACTTTACCTGATCAACCGTGGGATCGGAAGCGTTTCGGGGCAGAGAGAGGGTAATATAGGAGCCGTTGGCGGGGGACGTGGAGTTATTCTGCGCGACCACAGGCACCGGCATCGGGCCCATGCCTAGCTCCAGGTGGTTATACCAGTGGTCGCCCCTTTTCCCGCCCCCATTAATGACAAATTCGATTCGGCCCGGCTTGAACTTCATGGCCGTGATCTCCACCGGCATGCCGGGCCCCACGGACTCGCCCTTGTTGCGCAGTTCTTTGGTAGCTTGCGTCTGGTCCACCTCGCCCTGCGCGTTTACGTGGATGCCGTGTTTTCCCCAGGGCAGCGGTACTTTGGCAACCGCCACCTCGTGAGCCAGCCCGCGGATCAGCAGCAATTCGTCGTAATAATGGGCGTCCGGGCGTTTTGCTTCCAGCGCCGCCGGTCCGCAGAAGACGAAGAGCGCCGCCATCACGCCCAGCAGCGCGAATCTGCCGCTCATGAAACGAGGAGACATCGTTCCCTGCCCCCAGTGACCGGGCGCGGCTTTCCGAGACTGCGGAGCCGTCCGTTGGTTCCATTTTACCCCCGCTCGACTGGCAAGCAAGAGGATTCAGAAGGTCTGCGCCAGCGGCCGCACCACGCAGGCACGCCCCGCGGCATCTCGGGATAGCCGGCCTGACAAGGTGATTTTCATTCCATTTCAAAGCTGAGGTAGGAAAATTTTCCGGCCCGCTCAATCAGTAAGGCGACGGGAGCGCCCGGCTTGAGCTGGGCGAGCGCGGACCTGACTTTTGTTTTTTAGCAAACTTTTTGGACGCCGGCGGCCACCGTCATCGGTGTCACCCCCGCGAAGGTTGTCCTCCGCGCAGGCGGGGAGCGGGGGTCCATTAATGAAATCGATTCCCGCTTTCGCGGGAATGACTGAATGGCGCTTGGTTGCGGCCGAAAGGCCACGCTGCGCCGCACTGCCCAGCCCCAAATCGGGGATTGCAGCGTAATTCTAGCAGGTTGTTGAAAAACCTGTAGCGGCGGCTTTATGCTGTCGCAGCCATATGAGAAGTTCCTATTGTAGCCAAGTAGAAAGTTCCTGTTGGCATTCGGCAGAATGGCCGAATGAGAAGACAGGAGATGTTGATATTGAG
>JBOGJW010000440.1:0-4131 GCA_050745245.1 Terriglobia bacterium
CCAGGACCACCTGCTCGAAACCCGCGCCAGGCTGCGCACGTCGGCCACAGTAACCTGCAGGGCGTACTTGTGCATGGGCGCGTCGTAGCCCAGCGTCTCCGCAGCCACCACCACGTCCTGGGTGAAGTTCTTGGGAACACCGCCGCCGATCATCAGCAGTCCGGTGGCAGGATTTTTGATCTTGAGCTGGGTGAGCTCGTGGAAATCCTTCACGCTGTCGATGCTTACCCGTGGCGCTTCGCCGCGCGCGTGCTGGTGCATCACAAGTCCGAAACCCGCGGAGCAGTCGCTGAAGGCCGGGCAGAAGACCGGCACATCTTTTCGATACGCCTCGAGCACAATGCTTTCGCTCGCCTTGCCTTCGCGCTCGAGGTACACGCCCATCTCCCGGATAAACTCGCGCGACGAGTACGGGCGCGGCTCCAGGGCGTCGGCGATCGCGCGGATCGTGTCATCGCAGGCGCGCAGCTCGTCTTCGTCGATCAGGGTGTCGTAGATGCGGTCGATGTGCAGCTCGCGAAGCGTCGCGTCGTCCATGCCGGCGCGCAGCCCCTCTTCGCCGATGTAGTGGCTGAAGCCGAGCGCCTCGAAGAAGTCCTGGTCTACGATGTTAGCGCCCGTGCTGATGATGCAGTCCGCCATGTTGTGCCGGATGAGGTCCACAAAGATCTGCTTCAGCCCGGCGCTGATGAGCGACCCGGCAAGGCAGAGCATCACGCCGCATTCCGAGTCGCCGAGCATCATGTCGTAGATCTCCGCGGCGCGCGCAAGATCGCGCGCGCTGTAGGCCATGTGCCGCATGCTCTCGACCAGCGCGGTGACGTTGTGCCTCTTGATGTCGATATGCTGGACTCTTCGCTGTAGGAAATCAGCCTTGTTCATCGCGCTCCCTTCGTTCGCAGGCCGTAGCGGCGGGTTTATCCCGCCATCCCCAAAATGGCGGCGTAAAGCCGCCTCTAAAGACTCGCGCTCAGGAAATCCGCTATTCTCTGATACGATTCCCGCAGCAGCGGCTCGCCGGGAAGAAACACGATACGGAAATACGTGCTTGCCTCCGGCATTCCAAAGCCAGTGCCGTGAACGATCATCACTTGTTTTTCCAGCAGCAACTGGCGCGCGAACGCCTCGTCGCCGCCCCGGATCTGAAATTTCGGAAAAGCGTAAAACGCCCCGCGCGGCGGAACGCACTCAACGCCAGGCGTAGCTTGGGCCCATTCCATTGTTGCGTCGCGACGCGCGCGCAGCCTGGCGCGGGTTTCGAGCAGGTGGTCCTGGGGCCCTTCGAGCGCCGGACGGATCGCGTACTGCATGGGCAGGTTCGCGCTGAGCCGCGCTCGCAGGAGCTTGTGAAGGCCCTCGGCATAGGCATCCAGCGCGCCGGCTGGTCCGCTCAGCGTCACCCAGCCCACGCGCCATCCGGGAGCCAGGTAAGCCTTCGAGATGCCGTTCAGCGTCGCCACCGGCAGGTCCGGGGCGAGCGTGGCAAAGGGCGCGGCCGCCTCGCCGTCCAGCACCAGCTTGCTATAAATTTCATCCGCAATCACGAGCAGGCGATGCCGGCGAGCGACCTCCGCCAGCGCCTCAAGCGTGCGGCGGGAGTAGACCGCGCCGGTGGGATTGTTGGGATGGATGATGAGCAGGGCGCGAGTGCGAGTGTTGACCCGCCTCTCCACATCTTCGGCGTCCGGCTCCCAGCCGTTCGTTTCCTCCAGGCGGTAGAAATTGATCCCGGCCTCCAGCTTCGCCAGCAAGGCGGAGTACAAAGGGTAATCGGGGCAGGGAGCGAGCACGTTATCACCGGGATTCACCAGCGCTGTCAGGCACACGTCCGCAGCTTCACTGACGCCGTAGGTGACAACCACGGTGCGAACGTTGCTGATCCCCTGGCGCTCCGACTCGGCGCGGATCGCCTCCAGCGCCTCGGGCAGGCCGGCAGACGGCGCGTAGCCGTTCCGACCGTCGTGCAGCGCCTTAGCGACGGCTTCCACCAGGTGGGGCGGCGTGCTGAAATCGAACGCCAGCGGGTCGCCAATGTTCAGCGGGATGATGCGCTTGCCCTCGCGCGCAAGCCGCTCTCCCACAACCGCGATATCGCGGATGGCGTAGCGCACGCCTTCCAGCCGCTGTGCGGCGAGCACATCCCAACCAGCGCTGACCTCTCGAAGGGCGCTCATTAGTCCATCTAAGCAGAATTGAATGCAGGTGACAAGAAGGGGTTGTCGAGCGATCTGGGTGCCTCAGTTTCGGGCGCGAATGTAGCGGCGGGGTTATCCCGCCATCCCCAAAATGGCGGCGTAAAGCCGCCTCTACGAGCCCGAACCTGAGGCGTTATGCGATCTGGCGGAAGTGAGTCGGAATCGAACCGACCGTCCCGACAGAGTCAGGACCACAGGATTTGAAGTCCTGGGCGAACACCAGCCCGCATGCACTTCCGAATCGATTTACTCGGCGCCCGCACGGCAGTGCGCTCCGCCTGCTGGCAATCGCAAGAGAGAACCCTGAAGTTCTCCTTCAGCTTTGATCGCACGGGTGCAGCCAGCGCCCTCCTCGTAGCCTTTACTGCTGCCGGCAACGCCGGAAGAGCTGGTCGAGCAGGTCGATGGCGAGCTCGATTTCCGAATTCGTGATCGTGAACGACGGGGCCAGCGTAAAGACATTTTTGTAATAGCCGCCCACATCGAGGACCAGTCCGTATTTCTTGCCGGCGGCTTCGAGGCCGCCCTTCAATCCTTCGGCGAAAATGCGGTCGGTGAGCTCGCGGTCGGGCGTGAATCCATCTTCTTTGCAAACCTCGATGCGCAGCGCAAGGCCCAGCCCGTCCACCTGGCCAATGATCCCGCGATGCCTATTCTGCAGCTCGCGCAGGCCGGCGAGGAATCGGGCCCCCTTTTCGGCCACGATGCTCTCGTAGTCCTCTTCCTCCATCATCTTCAGCGCCTCCAGTGCAACCGCCGTGCCGAGCGTGTTCGAGGAAAAAGTGGAGTGCGTCGAGCCCGGGGGAAAAGTCTTGGGCGCGATCAGATCCTCGCGCGCCCAGAGTCCCGACAGCGGATTCAGACCGTTCGTCAGCGCCTTCCCAAACACAATAATGTCCGGAGTAATTCCCCAGTTCTCGACCGCCCAGAACTTTCCGGTGCGGTAAAAGCCCATCTGGATTTCGTCATCAACGATCAGAATGTTGTGTTTCCGGCACGTTTCGGCGAGCCGCTGAAAGTACTCGCGCGGCGGGATCACGTAGCCGCCCGTGCCCTGCACGGCCTCGATATAAAACGCCCCGTACTCAGACTGGGCTGCTTTTGCGTCCCAGACGCCGTAGTACTCGGTATCGAAGAGGCGAGCAAACTGATCCTGGCAGTAGATGCCGCACGTCTCCGGCTTCTTGTCATAGAGACAGCGAAAGCAGTAGGGGTAAAACACAAACTGTGCACGCTCGCCGAAGTGGCCATAGCGGCGCCGGTAGCGATAGCTCGAAGTAATCTCGGAAGCGCCCAGCGTGCGGCCGTGATAACCGCCCATGAAGGCGAACATCAGGTTTTTGCCGGTTGCCTGGCGCACAATCTTCAGCGAGTCCTCGATGGCCTGCGACCCGCCAACGTTAAAGTGGACGCGGCCCTTCACGCCGAACCGCTTTTCGCAGGCGCGCGCGATTCGCGCCGCTGCTTCCACCTTCTCGGCGTGCAGATATTGGCAGGCAAGCTGCGGAAGGCGGTCGATCTGGCGCTTGAGAGCATCGTTCAGCCGGCGGTTCTTGTAGCCAAAGCTCGCGGCGGAGTACCACATCTGAAGATCGAGATACGGCGTACCCGCCTCGTCGTAAAGAAAGCTTCCCTCGCAGCCCGTGAAGAACTTCGGCGGCTCCAGATAGTGGACCGTATCGCCGAAGGAGCAGTATTGCTTTTCAAGCTCGATTAGCTCAGCCGTTCTGCTGGTGGTTTCAGTAAGTGGCAAGGTTGTGAAGTCTCCTCTCGACACCCCTTCGCTTCATGCGGGGCAGGCGCTCGTCTCAGATTATCGACGGGCGTAGAGGCGGCTTTATGCCGCCATTTAGCCTGGCGGGGTAAACCCGCCGCTACGCGGTTTACAATCCGACCCTCATCCGTGAAACGGGTTGGCGGTGGCTATGGCTCCTCG
>JBOGJW010000441.1:0-3949 GCA_050745245.1 Terriglobia bacterium
CGCATTTCTTATCTTTCTGCTGATCCTTGTGCCCGTCCTATTCCTGTTAGGCTGGAGCCAGGCATCGCTGAACCTCAGCTTCATCCGGCCGCGCAATGCGACGGAAACGTTCCTTCTGGCGGCCGTCTCGGCCTTCGTCTTTATCGCGTTCGTCATCTTCGGGCTGATCCTGACGCGCATCCTGCTGAAGCTTTATGAGGAGCGCCGACAGAACCAGCTTGGCTCGCGGTTCAAGACGAAAATGGTGGTTGCCTTTCTTGGCCTCTCGCTGATTCCCGTATGTTTCCTCTTCATCTTCGCTTACGGGCTCATCAACCGCAGCATTGACAAGTGGTTCGGCATCCCGTTTGACATGGTGCAGCGCGACACGAGCGCCATCACCGAGCAGCTTGCGCGGCAGTCGCAGGAATCGGCGCTGGATACGGCCACGCGCCTCGCCGCCAGCACGCGCCTTCAGGAGCGGCTCGCGGCAGGCGACGCCGCCGGCATGGCGCGCCTCCTTCAGAACCGGCTGCGGGATGGGCGGCTCGATGCCGTGCTGTGCCTGGATTCTTCCGGCAAACTCGTCGCGCGCGCGGGAAGCCGGTCGCCCGGCCTCGCTGAGGTGGAACGCCTGTTCCCCGAGTCGCAGGCCGGAGAGATGCCCGCCGGCGGCCAGACGGCCAGCGTGCGCTCCGCCGGCTCGGAGCTTTTCCTCGCGGCGCAAAGCATCCGCGGCCCGCAGCGAAGGCGCCTGGGCACGCTGATCACCGCGCGCGGCCTTCCGCTGAACATTCAGCGGATTGCCACGCAGATTCAGCAGGAAGCATTGCGCTACCAGAGCATGAGCCAGGAAAAGAAGGCGCTCAAGCGGTTTTACCTGCTGATCCTGCTCCTGATCACGCTGCTGATCCTGTTTGCCGCCACCTGGTTCGCGATGTTCTTTTCCAAGCAGATTACGGTACCGGTGCAGGCGCTGGCGGAAGCGACGCACGAGGTCTCAAAAGGCAATCTCGGCTGGCGGGTCACCGCGCGCGCGGCCGGAGAGCTCGGCGCGCTGATTCAGCGCTTCAATGAAATGACCCTGCAGTTGCAGCAGAGCCGCCGCGAGATCGAGAGGGCGGCCGCGGACCTGCAGCGCGCAAACCGCGAGCTCGAGGAAGGCACGAACACCCGGGAGGCGATCCTCGAAAACGTTCCCACCGGAGTAATTTCTTTCAACCCGCAGGGCGGCATCACTAAAATCAACAGCACCGCCGAGCGCATGATCGGCCGCGCAGACGCGAAATCCGCGCGCGCGCTGCAGGACCTGTTTGCGCCGGAGGATGCACGGGAGATCGCGCGGCTCTTCAGCCGCGCGCGCCGCCAGGGCGTGGTCACCCGGCAGCTTCGCCTGGCGCTGGCCGGGCGCCGCGCCACGGTGGGGCTCACGCTCTCCGCTGTGTCCGCGCAGCATGGCGCGGTGGGCTTCGTGATGGTTCTCGAAGACCTGACGGAGCTGATGCAGGCGCAGCGCAGCGCCGCCTGGCGCGAAGTCGCGCAGCGCGTGGCGCACGAAATCAAGAATCCGCTCACGCCCATCCGCCTCTCCGCCGGCCGTTTGCGCCGTCTCGTCGAAAGATCGTCGCCGGGCGCCGAGCCGCCGCGCCTCTCCACGGCGGTAATCGAAAGCGCTTCGCTGATCGAGAGGGAAGTGGCCACGATGCAGGCGCTGGTGGATGAGTTCTCCGGTTTTGCGCGGTTTCCGGCGTCGGAACCGGTGCCTTCCGACTTGAATCGTATTGTCGAGGATGCGCTCGGGGTATTTGACGGACGGCTGGCTTCGATCACGGTTCACCGCGAGCTCGGGGCCGCGCTGCCCGTGGTGCGCGCGGACCCCGAGCAGATGAAGCGCGCGGTGGTGAACTTGATCGACAACGCCGCCGAAGCGCTGGAGAACGCTCCCACCAAGCAGATCTGGGTGCGCACGTGCCATGAACCCGGCCGCGAGGCCGTCTCGCTGATTGTGGCCGACAGCGGCCCCGGCATTCCGCCGGAAGCCAAGGAACGGCTCTTCCTCCCGTACTTCTCGACGAAGCAGCGCGGAACGGGTCTGGGGCTGGCCATCGTCAGCCGCATCATCTCCGAGCATCGCGGGAGCATCCGCGCGCTGGAGAACTGGCCCGCCGGCACCCAGTTCATCATCGAGCTGCCCGTCGACCCCTCCGCCGTCCTGAGCCCCGCGTAATGGCGTGAGATGGTCACGGGTCGAACATGGGGCGCCTGCGGCCGCCGTCATCGGTGTCACCCCCGCGAAAGCGGGGGTCCATTTAATCGACTGAATTCCCGCTTTCGCGGGAATGACTTAAAATGACGCCTGGTTGCGGCTCCGCCCCGCTACGCTACAGCAAAAGCACATGGCAAGCAAACACTCAGTCCTGATCGTCGATGACGAGTCCGGAATTCGCGAGTCCCTTTCGACCATCCTGGAAGAAGAGGGTTACATCGCCGAAGCCGCGGCCACCGGCGAAGACTGCCTCGCGCTGCTGGCGGAACGGAAATTCGACGTGGTGATACTCGACGTCTGGCTGCCCGGCCAGGACGGCCTTGAGACGCTCGAGAAAATTCAGGCGCTGGAAAGCCCGCCTGCGGTGGTGATGATCTCCGGCCACGGAACGATTGAAACCGCGGTGCGGGCGACGAAGATGGGCGCCTTCGATTTCATCGAGAAGCCGCTTGCCGTTGAGAAGACGCTGCTGACCGTCCAGCACGCCGCCGAGCAACTGGCGCTGATCGACCGCAATCGCGAGTTACAGGCCCAGCTTCACGGCGGGTTCCGGATCCTGGGCGAGAGCGTGCCGATGAAGGCGCTGCGGCAGCAGATCGCCCTGGCGGCGCCCACCAGCGGCCGCGTACTGATCTACGGGGAAAGCGGAGTGGGCAAGGAGCTTGTCGCGCGCGCTCTTCACAACCTTGGCGCGCGCGCCCGCAAGCCGTTCGTCGAGGTGAATTGCGCCGCGATTCCCGAGGAGCTGATTGAAAGCGAGCTCTTCGGACACGTCAAGGGGGCTTTCACCGGAGCGGTTGACGATAAGCCGGGAAAATTTGAGCAGGCCGACGCCGGAACGCTTTTCCTGGATGAGATCGGAGACATGAGCCTGCGCACGCAATCCAAGGTGCTGCGCGTGATCGAAGAGCAGCGGTTTGCGCCAGTCGGATCGGGGAGCGCGCTCAGCGTCGACGTGCGAATCATCGCAGCCACCAACAAGAACCTGCAGGAAGAGATTCAGAAGGGGAATTTCCGCGAGGATCTTTTTTATCGGCTCAACGTAATCCCGTTCTACGTCCCCGCGCTGCGCGAGCACCCCGCCGACATTCCGGAGCTGGCCAATAGTTTTCTCGCCGAATTCACCCGCACCTACGGGCGCCGTCCGAAGCAGTTCGCGGAGACGGCAATGCAAAGCCTGGCTCGATACCGCTGGCCGGGCAACGTGCGCGAGCTGAGGAACCTGGTAGAGCGGCTCGTGATCATGGTGCCCGGAGTGCGCGTCGAGCGGCGGCACCTTCCTCCGGCCATGCAGGCCAGCTCTCAGGAAAGCCCCGCGCGTTCGAGGGCGCCGCGCACCGCGTTCGGCGGGGTCGAGAGCGCCTTCTCCTCATTGCACGAAGCTCGCGCCGCATACGAGCGCGGCTACATTCTTCGCACGCTCGAGGAGCACCGCGGCAACGTCTCCCGCACCGCCGAGGCGCTGGGGCTCGAGCGCAGCAATCTCTATCGGAAGATGAGATCGCTCGGCATCGCCGGCGCGGAGTGAGCCGCTCCGATGTAGCGCCAGCGTCTTGCCGGACCGCCGCGGCGGTCCGCCGAGACGGCGGCGCTACTTTCCGAGACCGCGGGCGTGCCGTTCTCGGGGATTTACCCCTTTTAGGCCTCGCCGCGGTAGTGGGTAGCGCAGCGCGGCCTTGCGGCCGCAACCAAACGCCATTTACA
>JBOGJW010000442.1:0-2454 GCA_050745245.1 Terriglobia bacterium
ACGAATCGAGCATGATTGAAACCGCCGCAAGCCCGCTGCCCCTCCCGTGGGCGAATCGGATTCAGCCTTACCCTACCGGCAAACCGGTCGAAGAGGTTGAGCGCGAGCTCGGCCACACCGCGATCAAGCTGGCCTCAAATGAGAACCCTCTCGGCCCTTCGCCGAAGGCGATTGAAGCGATCTGGCGCTCCCTCGACCGCGTTCACCTTTACCCCGATTCCGAGGGTTACAGCCTGCGGCGCAAGCTCGCCGAGTTTCACAAAGTAGAAGCGGGGCAGATCATCCTTGGGGCGGGCTCGACGGAATTGATTCAACTGGCGGCGAAAACTTTTCTCTCAGTCACCGACGAAGGCATCGCGTCGGAATCTTCCTTTTTGATCTACCGTCTCGCAATTCAGGAGACGGGCGCCGGGCTGGTGGAGACGCCGCTTCGCAACGGTGCT
Source organism: Terriglobia bacterium (assembly GCA_050745245.1). Taxonomy (GTDB): domain Bacteria; phylum Acidobacteriota; class Terriglobia; order UBA7540; family UBA7540; genus RH2-MAG17b. The sequence continues at coordinate 444 of JBOGJW010000442.1, forward strand.
GTCGACCTCGCCGCCATCCGGGGAGCCATCACGGCGCGAACCAAGCTGGTCTTCCTCGCCAATCCCAATAACCCCACGGGAACCTGCTTCACGGCCCATGAGTTTGACCGCTTTATGAGCGCGCTGCCCGGGCGCGTTCTGGTAGCGCTCGACGAAGCCTACTACGACTACGCCCCCGCCGGATACTCCTGCTCACTCGACTACGTGCGCGCGGGAGCAAATATCATGGTGCTGCGGACGTTCTCGAAGATTCACGGGCTGGCGGGACTGCGCGCCGGCTACGGCATCGCGCCCGCTGGGGTCATCGAAATTCTCAATCGCGTGCGCAGCCCCTTCAACACCTCGCGCCCTGCACAGGCTGCGGCTGTTGCGGCCCTCGAAGACCGCGAGCACGTCGAGCGTTCCGCTGAGCTGAATGCGCGAGAGATGCGCTTCGTGAGCGCAGAGCTAGCGCTCCTCGGCGTAAGGTTCACGCCCTCTGCGGCGAATTTTGTGCTGATTGATACGGCGCGGGATTGCGAGGAAGACTTCCTCAGGCTCCTGCGGGAGGGAGTGATTGTGCGGCCGATGAAGGTGTACGGCTTCCCCACGTCGCTGCGTGTCACCTGCGGAGTTCATCAGGACAACGAGCGCTTTCTGGAATCGCTGCGCAAAATCACGCAGTACAGTTAAGGGGTAGCGCAGCGCGGCAGAGCCGCAACCAAAGAACGTGTCATCCTGAGCGCAGCGAAAGACCTGCTTGTGCTGAAGATCTCCCAGGAAGATGAATTGCGGAAAGGCCGCAGACTCTCAAGAGCAGAGAGTCTGCACTGCAATACCGTAATTTCTTGTTTTTTTAGCAAACATTTTGGGTGCTCGCGGCCCGCCGTCACCCCCGCGAAAGCGGGGGTCCATTAATGAAATGGATTCCCGTTCCCCCGCCTGCGCGGAGGACAAGCTTCGCGGGAATGACTGTAAATGGCGTTTGGTTGCGGCTTCGCCGCGCTGCGCTACCCACCTTTCGCGGAGTGGCGGCCCATTGCGCGGGCAGCGCAGACATGGCGAATTTTGCCATGTCTGCGGCCCCTGCGTGGCAATCAACTTACTGGGGGTTCTGAGGCGGCGCGTTCTGGCTGCCTGATTCGTGCTGTTGGCGCCAGGCTTTCATCCGCTGCTCGCGCTGCTGCTGCATCTGCTCGAACTTGGTCACCTGGTCCGAGTTCAGATTCGCCTTGATCTGATCCATCGTGCTCTTGTGAAGGTCCATGAACTTGGCCCTCTTCTGATCTCGGGAGAGGGAGGTGTCGTTCCGCAGGTCCATCATCTGTTTGTGCTGGTTCTCGAGGATCGGCTTGATTTTTGACTGCTGATCTTGGGAGAGACTCAGGCGCTTACTCAGGAAGGAGAGTTCCCGATCCGGGCTCATGCGCATGCCGCGCCGGGAGTGCCGTCCCGAGCCGTTCTCCCGCACAGCGGCCGGCCCAGAACCGTTCTCCTGTGTCGTAGCTGCAGTCTGTGCCGCTCCGGCGGATGGCAACAGCACCCCAAAGCTGAGCGCCACGGCCGCCGCCAGCAGGACTGTCTTCCGGATTACTGCCTCAAATGGCTGCTTCATAGTGGTTTTCCTTTCTCGAATGCGCTCGCTAAATCAGAGCGCCTCTCAAAGCTGTAGACGTATCCATCGGCCTCTCGCGTTTCAGACGGCGCGTTAAATCGGCGTAAAAGGCTCAGGACAAGAACCCGCAGAAGCGTTCGGGCGAGACGCGGAACGCCGGGAAAATGCCGCCGGGATTGGGGGTGCCGAGGTGCATCGTCACTACCTCGGCGAAGACATCGCGGAAGTCGGTGGTCAGCGCGAGATCGCGGTCCTGATTCAGCTCGTGCTCCTTGAGGCCCGGCCATTTCCCATAGACCTTGCCGCCTTTCACGGGTCCGCCCATCACGAACATTACGTTGGCGTGGCCGTGGTCGGTGCCGCGATTGCCGTTCTCGCGCGCCGTGCGCCCGAATTCGGACATGGTGAGCACCACGA
>JBOGJW010000443.1:0-8058 GCA_050745245.1 Terriglobia bacterium
TCCCGGCATTTACAAGCAAAATACATGGATCCTTCGTCGGTCGCCGCGGTGACCTCCCCAGAATGACAGCATCGAATTTATTCGCGCCTTGTGAGGGAGACGGGCAGAACAATCTTACCGGGCGGGCTCGGAGGTATCGAAATACGCCTGGAGAATCTCGCTGGCGCGCTCCGCGTCGCATTCGCGGACGAACACCTGCACCGGCTCAACCCCCGGCAGCATTTCCGCGGTATATTCCCCGGGCAACATGCACGGGATGCGCTCAGTTTGAAGCAGATTGCGGGCCAGGTCGGCGGCCATCACTGCCGAAGGGCCGGTGAAGACGCGGATGCGCATCAGCTTGGACGTACCCTCCTGCCTCTCGGCGAGGTGCGCGGGCGGACGCCCCGGTTTCAGGCGCATCTCGCAGTCGGGGCAGTCTGTTGCCCCTTCCTTGTATTCCGTTCCACATTCCGGACAGTAGGCCATAACTCTCCTTCCATCGATCACTTGCAGTATATACCCTGTCTCGGGGTCCGTTGGGTGTTGAGTCCCGGGTCCGGAGTCTGAGTCCGCGGCTGGCGCACAGACATGCCTTAAAGAGGCCGAATGCAACGGGCTCATATTGTCCGCTGAATCGGCACGACTAAAATCGTATCCTGATATACGGCGCTCACGCACCGCCCTCGGCGGAGTATTTTCGACCTAGTCGTGCAGGCGAAAATCAGCAAAGCCAGCGAGAGCCGCCGGGTGAGCCTCCCCGTTCGCCAGCGTCGCAGTCCGAGACGGGGCGATCAGTGGGCAGGTGCGTGCCGCGCGCTGCGGGCTGGTAGGTGGACCACTTGTGCGGTCTTCAACGCGAGGGTTTTGGACGACTCGGCGATGGCCCTAAGAGCTGCACCTGCCAGCACAAGGAGCACCGCTCCTGCGAACGCGGCGACGGCCAGAGCCACAATGAGTAAAACGCAGACAAGGAGAGTTTCAAGAGTGTACATCACGCAAATCTTAATACCCGTTTACTTAGATGCTTCGGGGTCTCCAAAAGTTGATCGAGAGGACGGTCTGGGGGCGGGTGCTCGGACTTGCCGCGCGTCTACGGGGGATTGCAAATTGTACTGGCAATCTCGGCTGTAGCGGCGATGTCCCTTCTCCCGTGCGGGGTCAGGGCAGGCCCTCAGCGCCGCAAGTCACCCGGAAAGCCGCGCCTTCACAGGTAAACCAATCGACTGCGAACCAGGGTATGAATCAGCGCCGGCCGATACCGCCGTTATCCGGCGGACGAGGCACAGTCGAGCGCAGGCACACGCAAACTGCCGGTGACGTCGGAAATATGCGCGCGATGGTTCTGGCAGAAGACGCGCAGGCCTTCCGCAATTTTGACCGGCGTCTCGGGAGCGTAGAAGTTCGCCGTGCCCACCTGGACGGCGCTGGCCCCGGCGATGATGAACTCCAGCGCGTCCTCGGTGCTGGCGATACCGCCGATGCCGACCACCGGGATCTTTACCGCGCGCGCCGCTTGAAAGACCATGCGCAGCGCCACCGGCTTGATGGCCGGGCCGGAGAGCCCGGCGGTCACGTTTGAGACGCGCGGGGTTCGCGTTTCCACATCAATCGCCATCCCGACAAAGGTGTTCACCAGCGTGAGCGCGTCGGCCCCGGCGTCTTCCGCAACGCGCGCGAATTCGGCGATGTCGGTTACGTTGGGTGAAAGCTTCACCCACAGAGGCCGCCGTGCGGCGCTCTTCGAGGCCGCCACCACCTCCGAAGTCAGCTTCGGATCGCTCCCGTAGGCGATACCGCCGCAGCGCGTGTTGGGACAGGAGATGTTCAACTCGTAGGCGTCAATCCCCTCGCTGCCATTGAGCGTTTCGATGCAGCGCACATAGTCCTCGGTCGTGTACCCAAATACATTTACAATGCACCGGGCTTTCAGCGTGCGCAGGAATGGCAGCTTCTCCTCCAGGAACCGTTTCGCGCCAACGTTTTGCAGCCCGATCGCGTTCAGCATGCCCGCTTCGGTTTCGTAAATGCGCGGCGGAGGATTGCCCGGCATCGGCTCGGCGGAGATACCCTTCACCACGATTCCGCCCAGTTGATTCAGGTCGATCAGCGCGGCAAACTCCTGGCCGTATCCGAACGTGCCGCTGGCGGTGAGAACGGGGTTCTGAAAACGGATTCCGTTGATGGTCACCTCAATGCTGGCGGCGAATTTTTGATCCGCTGTCTGGCCGGATTGCGCGCGCCCGGGAGGAGTTTCGCTCGACCCGATTGCTGGTTTCGTGGTGTCCGTCATGAGTATTCAATCGCGCGCGGCCCCAAAAGCCGCGGTTCACTTTGCTTCGTGATCTGCAATCTGGATTCCGGATTCTGGAATCCTGAATCTGCGATGTCAAACTCCGGGCGCGCGCCGCGCAGGCGCCCGAGACGCATCTCAGGTTTTCGGGATGCTCTCTTTCTCCCAGACCACGCGGCTCGCCCAGAATACCGGCCCCTCCGTGCACACACGCTCGTACGACCCGTGGCCGTCGCCATCCACGCGAATACAGCACCCGAGGCATACGCCAAGGCCGCATCCCATGCGGTTCTCCATAGAGACCAGCGCGGCGTGCCCGTGAGCGCAGGCCATCTCCGCGACGCCGTGAAGCATAGCCCACGGGCCGCAGGCCAGCAGGAGGAATCGCTTGCCGCGGTTGCGCTCGAGATAATCGCCAAGCGGGCGCGTTACGTAACCTCGATGCCCGCGCGAGCCATCTTCGGTGGCGAGAACGGGCGCGCCGGTGAACGGTTCGAAATCGTCCAGGCCAGCAAGGTCCCACTGCGTGCGCCCGCCAAAAAAGAGCCGCTGCGGGATGCGTTCACGAGCCAGTGATTTAGCCGGCAGCAAAAGTGCGGCAATGCCGATGCCGCCCGCGACGTGCAGCACCTCGTGCGAGCTTCGCGCCTCCTCCAGATACTCTTCCTCGAAAAATCCGTGGCCCAGCGGCGCCAGCAGGTCTACCCGGTCCCCCGCCTTCAGCTCCGCCATCAGGCGCGTGCCCTTCCCCACCACCTTGTACAGAAGTTGAATCACGGAGGACGCATGGCCATTTCCCCCGGCGCTGCCGTTCGCCTCAGCCCCGGAGGGCTTCACGTCATAGATGCTCATCGGCCGCCGCAACAAGACCTCCGGCTGGCCAGGCGCCCGCAGCATGGCGAACTGTCCGGGGCGCGTCAGCGGCGCCTGCCGCGGAGCGTGAAGACTCAGCAGAAAATGGCCTCCCGGCAGCGATTGATTTTCGACTACGGTGGCGACTTGGTCCGGCATTGCTTCGATATTAACAGAAGGGGTTGGCCGGGTCGATGGGCGGACGGTTTCCGGCGCCTGGTCTAACGCGCGCACCGCAGCCATTGAGGGAAGCCGAAGCGGTACGGCGTGCAGCGCTCGTTTGACATCACCCCCTCGGTTCGCTATATTGGCCCCAGGCCCGTGGACCTCACCCTCGGTTCCGATCTTCAGCGCGGCAGGTCCAACAGGCGCGGCGCACGCTGAGGATCCTATCGAAGGCGCATGAGTCTTCCGAATTCGCTTACGCTCCTCCGCATTTTCTTCGTTCCTCTGCTCGTAGTTCTGCTGCTGACCAACGCCCAGAATATGGACCTGTGGGCGGTGGGCGTGTTCATTGCGGCGGCCATCACCGACCTGCTCGACGGCTATTTTGCGCGGCGCCAGCGGCAAGTATCGCGGCTGGGTATTCTGCTGGACCCGATTGCCGATAAGCTGCTGGTCTCCTCAGCATTCATTTCATTGGTGGCCTTGCACCTGGTGCCGGCCTGGATTGTGGTGATTATTATCGGTCGCGAGCTGGCTGTTTCGGGCCTGCGGGCGGTCGCGAGCGCCGAGGGCTATATTATTCCGGCTTCCGAGCTCGGAAAATCGAAAATGGTGTTCGAAGTAATCGCCATCACCGTTATCGCTCTGGTGCCGCGCTTCCCCAGGTTCGATATTCTGGGCCAGGTGCTTTTGTGGCTCGTGGTGTGGTTCGCGCTGGCTTCGGCGGCGCAGTATTTCTGGCATTTCTGGCGCAAGCTCGAAGAGCGCGACGGGCCAGCGGCGCCGCGCATGGTGGTGATCCGCGGCGGCGAAGACGAGGCTGAGAAGAAAAAAGATGCCGCCGCTCAGTGAAGCCGCTCAGCGGGCCTTGCTGCGCCTGGCCCGATCGACGCTGGAGGAGCAAATCGGGCGCAAAACCGCTGCACCCGTCGAACCAATCCTTACTGCGCTCGATCAGCGCGCCGGCGCCTTCGTGACGCTGCGCAATGGCGAGTTGCTGCGGGGCTGCGTTGGACGCGCTGAATCTTCAGCGCCGCTGTTCATTACGGTCCGCGAGTGCGCCCTGTGCGCGGCGCGGCGCGATTCGCGCTTCCGCCCGGTCGAGCCCGAAGAGCTCACCGGATTATCTATCGAAATTTCCGTCCTCTCGCCGATCGAGTCCGCGCGCGCAGACGAGATTGAGATCGGGCGGCACGGGTTGGTGGTCTCGCGCGGAATCCGGACGGGACTTCTTCTGCCGCAAGTGCCGGTGACCTGGAAATGGGATCGCGCGCGCTTCCTCGAAGAGACGTGCCTCAAAGCCGGCCTCCCGCCGGATGCATGGAAAAAGGGCGCGAGGATTCGCGTGTTCACGGCTCAGGTTTTCGGGGAACGGGATTCCCTGAGTGTGCTCCCCGAGCCCGCGTCTGCTGAGATATTCCCGTCCTGGAAGACGGTGTAATCCGCAGGACGACACGTCCTTTGGTTGTGGCTCTGCCACGCTGCAAGACCCGCATCGGCGCTCGTAGAGCGCCGCTACAACGCAAGGGGGGAGGCTTCCATGAATCGAGACTTGAAATCACGCTGGCCATTGCTGCGCCAGATCGGCGGCAGAAGCCGCGGCACGGGCGCCGAGGCGATGAGCGAGCGCACCCGGCAGCTTCAGCCGAAGACGCAAGGCGCGAACGTTTCCCGCTCAGTGTGCCCATATTGCGGCGTAGGCTGCGGACAACTGGTCTATCACCGTAACGGCAAGATTGTCTCGATCGAGGGCGATCCGGAGTCGCCAATCTCGCGCGGCCGCCTCTGCCCCAAGGGCTCCGCCAGCTTCGAGCTCCTTACACACCCGGCGCGCGCAACGCGCGTGCTTTATCGCCGTCCACGATCGGGCGCCTGGGAGCCGATCCCGCTTGAGCGTGCGATGGACATGGTGGCTGAGCGCGTCTGGCAGACCCGCGAGCGCACGTTTGTTGAAGAACGCGACGGCGACGCACTGATGCAGACCACGGCCGTCGGCCACCTCGGCGGCGCAACGCTCGACAATGAAGAAAATTACCTGATCAAAAAGCTCTTCACCGCCGGCCTCGGGATGGTCTGCGTCAGCAATCAGGCCCGTATTTGACACAGCTCTACGGTGCCCGGTCTGGGCACCTCCTTTGGCAGAGGCGGCGCAACAACTGCTCAGCAGGACCTCGCCAATTCCGACGCCATCCTGATCATGGGCTCGTCGATGGCGGAGAACCACCCCGTCGCTTTCCAGTGGGTCATTGAGGCGCGCGAGCGCGGGGCCAAGGTGATCCACGTCGATCCGCGATTCACGCGAACCTCCGCCATGGCCGACCTCTGGGCGCCCCTGCGCGCCGGGTCGGATATCGTATTCCTGGGCGCCATGATTAATCATGTGCTCCAGAACGGCAGCGATTTCCGCGAGTACGTTCTCCATTACACCAATGCACCTGTGATCCTGCGCGAGGACTTCAGGGACGTGGAAGACCTCGGGGGCCTCTTCTCTGGCTGGAACGAGGATAAGAAGCAGTACGATCCGACGACCTGGCTTTACGAAGGCGCCCCAGTGAAAGAGACGGGGGGCTCGAAGCCCGGCCACGCGCCCGCAGGCGGCGAAGCCGGCAGCGGGGGCACATACGAGCTGGACCTGACGCTCGAGCATCCCCGCTGCGTCTACCAAGTTTTGAAGCGCCACTTCTCGCGCTACACGCCCGAAATTGTGGAACGCTCTTGCGGCGTTCCGCGCGATGTGTTCCTCAAAATCGCGGAGACGTTCTGCACCGCATCAGGCCCGGAGAAGACTGGCGCGATCGCCTATGCGGTGGGCTGGACGCAGCATTCGCACGGCGTGCAGAACATCCGAGCCGCCGCCATCCTGCAGCTTCTGCTGGGAAACATCGGCCGCCCGGGCGGAGGCATTCTCGCTCTGCGCGGCCACGCTTCCATCCAGGGCTCGACTGACATTCCCACGCTTTACGACATCCTTCCCGGCTACCTCCCGATGCCATTCTTCGAAGCGGACTCGCGCGACCTCGCGAGCTACATCCAGAAACATCAATCGAAGACCGGCTGGTGGGCCAACTTCGACAAGTACATCGTCAGCCTGCTGAAGGCGTACTACGGCGATGCGGCAACCTCGGCCAATAGCTACGGCTTCGACTGGCTGCCTCGCGTCACCGGCGATCATTCGCACCTCGGCTATTGGCTCGACATGGCGGACGGCAAAATGGAAGGCCTGTTTGTTATGGGCCAGAACCCCGCTGTGGGCGCGCCCAACGCGCGGCTCGAGCGCAAAGCTTTGGCAAAGCTGAAGTGGCTCGTGGTCCGCGACATGGTCGAGACCGAGACGGCATCCTTCTGGCAAGACTCGCCCGAAATCCATCGCGGTGAGCTGAAGACGGAAGAAATTGATACGGAGGTGTTCTTCTTCCCCGCCGCCGGGTACGCGGAAAAGCCTGGCTGCTTCACCAACACCCAACGGTTGCTGCAATTCCACGAGAAGGCCGTCGACCCGCCGGGCGAGGCGCGCAGCGAAACGTGGTTCATGGTTCACCTCGGCAGTCGTCTTAAAGAAAAGGCCGCGCGCGACCACAGCCGGAGAAACGCCGGATTGAACGCGCTGACGTGGGATTATCCCGTGCGCGGCGAACACCGCGAGCCGGACGCCGAAGCGGTGCTCAAGGAGATCAACGGCTTTGCGGTCGCGGATCGAAAGCTGGTGAAGGACTACAAGGCGCTCAAATCCGATGGGTCCACGGCCTGCGGCTGCTGGATTTATTCGGGCGTTTTTCCTGATGACGGCGAGAACAAGGCGCTCAGGCGCGAGCCGAAAGGGCGCTACGGTCATGGCTGGGGATTTGCCTGGCCCAGCGACCGGCGCATTCTGTACAACCGCGCTTCCGCCCGCCCGGACGGAGAGCCCTGGAGCGAGCGCAAAAGGCTTGTGTGGTGGGATGAGAGCGCCGGCGAATGGACGGGCCTGGATGTGCCCGATTTCACCACCAGCAAGCGCCCCGATTACCAGCCCGCCGAGGGCGCCCAAGGCGACGAAGCGCTTCCCGGCGACAAGCCGTTCATAATGCATCCCGACGGCTTTGCCTGGATTTGGGTGCCGAGCGGACTCAGGGATGGCCCCCTGCCAACCCATTATGAGCCGCTGGAGACGCCGCTCGATAATGCTCTCTACGCGGGGCAGCGCACCAATCCGGCGGCGAACTGGGAGCGCCGCCCCGATAACTCCTACGCGAGCTCGCCGGACGCCCGGTTTCCATTTGTGCTCACAACCTACCGCCTCACCGAGCACCACACCGCCGGCGGCATGAGCCGCTATCTTTCCCACCTCGCCGAGCTGCAGCCCGAGCTGTTCTGCGAGATTTCACCGGAGCTGGCCCGGGAGCGCGGGATCGACCAGGGTGCCTGGATTACGATTGCAACCGCGCGCGGCGCGATTGAGGCGCGGGCGATGGTCACCGCCAGAATCCGGCCGATGGCTGTCGATGGCCAGGTAGTTCACCAGGTGGCTGTGCCGTATCACTGGGGATATAAGGGCATCGTTCAGGGCGCGATCGCCAACGACCTGGTGGCCATCTCCGAGGAACCGAACGTGCGCATCATGGAGACCAAGGCGCTGCTTTGCAACGTCACCCGCGGACGGGCGAATTCGTAGCGCCGCTGTCCCGGCGGTCATTTGCCGGCAGGGCGGCAGGTGGTAGCCACGGCACGTCTTGTGTGCCGTGGGTCTGTGCGGAGGAGTAAAATCCCACGGCACAAAAACCGTGCCGTGG
>JBOGJW010000444.1:0-4362 GCA_050745245.1 Terriglobia bacterium
GGATATGTAGGGGCGCGAGCGCGGAATACAGGTTGTATTGCAGGTATTGGGCGTTGCCGGTCCAGAAGCCGGTCGCGTGGTGATAGTACGCCGCCCAGGCGGCGAGCGGCGCGAGCGGCGCAACGGCGGCGGTCCACACCAGCGCGCGCTTTTCCCTGCGAGCGAATCGCAGAAAGCACCAGATCACCGGCAACAGCACCACGGCGGTCTCTTTGGTCATCACCGCCACGGAAGCCGCGAGCGCGAAAAGGATCCAATGATCCTCGAGGATGAAGAGAAGGGCCAAGGTGGTGAGCAACGCCGCGGCGAGGTCGAGGAACACCAGCGAGCTCTGCGCGAAAAAGAGCGGAGAGAGAGCGAGCAGGGCCGCGGCCCACGCGCCCGCCTCGCGGCCTGCCACACGGCGGCCCAGCAGGAATGTAGTCCCCACCGCCGCCGCCGCGATCAGCACCATCGCCGCGCGCGCAACGAGCCGGGAAAATCCGAAAAGGCGCCACGCCATGCCGATATAGATCATCACCAGCGGCGTGTGGCCGGTGGGCGCGGTGTGGCGCGGGATCAGCCAGCCATGCCTGGAAAAATCGAGCGCGGCGGGAACGTAATACCCGGCTTCATCCCAGAAGTAGGGCAGGCGCAGAAGAGGCGCGTGCAGCGCCAGCAGCGCGGCGAAGATCGCAGCGAAAAGGCCGAGGATTCGCCAGCCGGATCGCACCGTCGCTTACCTTTTTTGCCGCGCCTTGATGACGATAGGCGTTCCGGCGAATCCGAACCGCTCGCGAATGCGGTTCTCCAGGAACCGCTCCACCGAAAAGTAGAGCGGCCCTGCGCGGTTGGTGAACGCCACGAAGACGGGCGGCGCCGTCGCTGCCTGCGTGAGATAGTACAGGCGCAGCGGCTTGCCGGCGGGGCTTGGCGCGCGGTCGAAATTGAGCGTCTCAACAAAGCGGTTGATCTCCGCGGTCGGCACGCGCTGGGCGCGCGCAGCGGCCACCTCTGAAATAGTCGCGAGCAGCCGCGCCATCCGCTGCCCCTTCAGCGCGGAGATGAAGACGACGGGCGCGTAGTCCAGGTACTTCAAGCGCGCCCGAATCTCGCGCGTGTACTCGACCGTGGTCGATGAATCTTTTTTCACCTCGTCCCACTTGTTCACCGTCAGGATCACGGAGCGGCCGCTTTCGTGCGCGTAGCCGCCGATATGCGTGTCGAGGGCGGTCAGGCCCCCAGTAGCGTCGATGAGGAGCAGCGCCACGTCGGCGCGCTCCAGGTGTTTGCGCGCCTGCACCACGCTCAGCTTCTCGGCCATCAGCCGCGTCTTGCCCTTGCGGCGGATGCCGGCGGTGTCGATCAGGCGAAAGCGCTGGCCGTGAAACGCGATCTCAGAATCAACCGCGTCGCGCGTCGTGCCCGGAAGGGTCGTGACAATGGACCGCTCTTCGCCGGTGAGCCGGTTCAGCAGCGTGGATTTGCCCACGTTGGGCCGCCCGATAATCGCGACGTTAATCGGCCGCTCGCCGCCGTCAGGCTCAGAGCCGGGCGTGAAGTCGCGCGTCACTTGGTCGAGCAGGTCATCCACGCCGCGGCCGTGCTCGGCCGAAATCGCGAACAGGTGAGGAATGCCCAGCCGGTAGAACTCCGCAACCAGGGCGGCGGAATGATCGCTGTCGATTTTGTTTACCGCGAGCGACAACGGCTTGCCTTCGCGCCGGAGCAGCGCCGCAAGCTCTTCATCGAGCGGAGTAACCCCTTGCTGCGCGTCGACCACCAAAACGAGCTGGGCGGATTCATCTATCGCGGCGCGGGCCTGATTGAAGATTCCGGTTGCGATCACATCCCGGTCATGCAGCGCCAGCCCGCCGGTGTCAATCAGCTCAAAGCGCTTTCCCAGCCACTCGGCGGTGCAGTAGAGGCGGTCGCGCGTCATTCCGGGCTCTTTGCCCGCCAGCGCGCGCCGGCGCCCGCAGATGTGATTAAAGAGCGTTGACTTGCCGACGTTGGGCCGGCCGAGAATGGCGATGCGAGGAATGGGCATGGTTCAGGGTTAGTCCGATTTGCAACTTCAATTATATGATGGTGCCGGTAGCGCGGCTGTCCCGGGCGGCTATGCCAAAGGTTCGGTAGCCGTGTAGCGCGACAACTCCTCAGAATGACACGCTTCTGGATATAATGATCTTGATTGCTCATTGCTGCAGAGAGGACGCAAATAGAGAAATGGCAGAAATCCGCTCCTTTCGAGCGCTGCACTACAACATGGAAGTAATTCCCGATCTGTCCGGCGTGATCACGCAGCCCTACGACAAGATCTCTCCGGAGATGCAGGCGCGGTATTACAGCCTCAGCCCGTACAATCTCGCCCGGGTGATCCGGAGCCTGCCGGCGGGGTCGCAGAATAATATCTACGCGCGCGCGGCCGCGGATTTTCAGTCATGGATTCAGAACAACATTCTGGTGTCGGAGCAGAAGCCGGCGCTTTATCCGTATCACCAGGAATTTGAAGTTCCTGGGCAGCCCGGCGTCAGGAAGACGCGCCGCGGTTTTATCGGGCTGTGCAAGCTCGAGCCCTACTCGGCAGGCGTCGTGCACCGCCACGAGGAGACCCTTTCGGGTCCCAAGGCTGACCGCATGGAATTGCTGAAGAAGACGGGTGCGCACTTCGGCCAGATTTTCTTCCTGTACAGCGATCCCGCAGGCGACGTGGAAGGTCTGCTCGCATCTCACACCAAGGGCGCGCCCTGGCAGCAACTGACGGATGAGTATGCAACGCGGCACTCGGTGTGGCGGGTGAGCGGCGAGGGCGAGATCGCCCGGGCCGCCGAGATGATGCGCGATAAAAAATTGGTAATCGCCGACGGGCATCACCGCTACGAGACGGCGCTGGCCTACCGCGATTTTCGCCGCGCGGAGGGAGCCGGCGAGCGCGCCGGCTACGTGATGGCGACCTTCATCCCGATGGAGGCGCCAGGGCTGACGATTCTGCCGACGCACCGCGTGGTCCACAGCCTTCCGTCTTTCGATTGGGCGAAGTTTGCCACAGCCGCCAAGGCCGTGTTCGACTGGAAAGAGACGGAATCCGCCGCGGCGCTTAAGGACAGTGGCAAGGCGCTGCAGGAGGCCATGACCGCCGCCGGGCGCGAGCGGGCGGCGCTCGCCGTCTACGCTAGACCCGGAAAGCTGGCGCTGCTGAGCCTGCGGCCGGATTTCGACTTGGCTCAGGCCCTCCCCGAGCTCTCCGCCGCTCAGCGCCGCCTTGACGTGGTTGTGCTGCACCGCCTGCTGCTTGAGCGCGCGCTCGGGATCGACGCCGAGGCGGTGCGAACGGAGAAGAACCTTCGCTACGTGCGCGGGCTTGGCAACGCGGTAGGGGAAGTGAATTCGGGCGCCGCGCAGGCCGCCTTCCTGCTGAATCCCACGCCAGTGGAAGCCGTGCGCGAGGTTGCCTTCGGCGGAGGCGTGATGCCCCAGAAGTCCACCGACTTCTACCCCAAAATGCTTTCCGGGTTTACGATATATTGGTTGGAGAACCCGCTCGGGATGTGAGAGGGCGTCGTGCGGCAGAGCCGCAATCAAAGTTGGCAGCCACGGTCCCGCCGCGACGGGCTTTTCTGACCGTCGGGTTTTGGGAACGCCTGCGGCAATTCACAGAACGATTAACCGGCTACCCGTCGCGGCCGCATCCGGCTGGAAGCCTGCGGTCCCACTTTTTAAGGCAGGTAATTGTCATGTCCGTTGAGATCAAGAAAAAGCTCGAGGAGGAAATTCAGGCGCTCGATCACGAGCTCAATCACGAGCTGCCCAAGGAGCTGAAAAGGGCGAGGGCGCTGGGCGACCTGAGCGAGAACGCCGAGTACATCATGGCCAAGCAGCGGCAGGAGTACGTTGCCGCCCGGCTGGTCCAGCTCAAGCAGAGGCTGGCGGACCTCTCGCTGATCAACATGAATAATATCCCGAAGGACCGCATCGCCTTCGGCACGCGCGTGGTGCTCTACGACGTTGACCGCGACAAGGAAGTGAAATACAAGCTGGTCACCACCGAAGAGTCGGACGTCAGCAAAGGGCTGATCTCCACCACCTCGCCGATTGGCCGCGGGCTGATGGGAAGAAAAATCGGCGATACCGTCACCGTGAATACGCCGAACGGCGCCCGCGAGTTCGAGGTGCGCTCGATGGTGACGATTTACGACGAGGTGTGAAAGTTGAATCGCGTTAGGCATGGCTTCAGCCGTACCGTAGAGCCGCCGAAAGGGAAGGGCTTTAACGTTCGGGGCTACTCATCTTTCGACTCTGCGGGCCTCGACTTGGCACGCTGCATGTCACTATGTATTTCCGATCCTGCGATGTGGGTGCTTCAACATCTTCATCACGCGC
>JBOGJW010000445.1:0-3621 GCA_050745245.1 Terriglobia bacterium
CAGGGCGGCGCACAACGACTGATTGGCGGGGTTAGATTCGAGGAACGAGATCAGGTCGTGCCCCTGCGTCCCGACATAGCTCATCCCGAGTACGGTATCGGCGCCGAACTGCCGCTGCAGCGAAAACTCGTAATCCTCCGAATAAGGCAAACGGTTCTTGTGAAAGAACACTGGCGCGCCGGAGATCGGCTCGACCGCCGGCCAGTTGAACGTAGTATCCGGGTGCTGAGCGGAGGAGTTCGTGGGCGGGAATACAAACGGGAAGCGCTGGCCTTCGTTGTTGCCGGTCCCGCGATCAATATACGGTGTGGCGAACATAGGAGGCACAGGGCTTACATAGAACAGGCCGTACGGCGAGTCGCCGACCTCGATAAATTGCGTTAAGTCCTCGACCGCCGTGTAGAACATGCCGTACCCCATGCGGATGCTGGTCTTGCCCGGGCCGCCAGTGAGCTTCCCGAGCAGGCCGCCTGACGCCGCGGGGGAATAAGCCAGCCCAAGCCTCGGGGAAATGGCGTCGTACTTTGTGGGCGCAAGGGTTGAGGGAACGCCGGGGTCGCCGGGTACCAGCCATCCCTTCGGGGCGCCCGGAAAAACCACCGACTGCTCGCCGGGAATAATCGTCTCGGTTTTATTTTGCGTGTCATACCACGGCTGGCTGAACTCCCAGCGCAAGCCGTAATTCACGGCGAGGCTGGGGCGGGCGCGCCAGCTATCCTGCGCGAACAGGCCCAGGTATTTGGTCCGCGAATCCAGGAACTGCCGGCTCGATTGGGTGAGTGAAGCCGGGGCGCCGATCAGAAAGTCCGCAAAATCAAGGCCGGTCTCAGTCCCATTGAAGGCGAACACGCCGTTCTCGGCGTAGGTATTCCGCTCGTTAATCTGATCATAGTGATATTCGCCGCCAAATTTCAGGCTGTGCGTTCCCACGATGTGAGTGTAGTTGTCCAGCCACTGGAAGGTGTTGTTGTATTGCCCGGTGGTGCCGTCCGGGAGGCCGAAATTGTAGTTGTTGAACTGCATCAGGGGGACGCCCTCGAACGACTTCACGATCGGGCCAATGCCGCCCGGCGTGGTGAATCCCTCGACAAAGCCCAAAGAGCTCAGCGACGGGCCCAGTCCGCCCTGGGGTTCAGAGAACACGTTCGCATCCCTCATGTAGCTGAAGTGGAACTGATTGACCGAACTTGAGCCGAAGGATTTTGTGTCCGCAAGATCGAGCAACTGCGCGCGCCCGGGCGTGATCGAGGTGAACCCCGGAAACTCCGGGGCGTTGTGATAAGGGTCGTTCAGCAGGTAGTCGTCCATGAAGTAGTACGCCGACAACATGCCGAAGCGAGAGTTCCCGTCGACGCGAACTCCGCCCTTGTCATCGCGCAAGCGCCGGTCGAAGGCGGAAGTTGAAAAGAAGTTTCCCGGCACGTTGGGCAGCGGGATGTACTGCATCAGGTGCGGCGAAGGGCTCGCCCACGCGCGCTGCGGGATTACCGCGTTGGGAAAGACGCAGGCCGCGGAGCTCGTGCACCCCGCCGTGTAATACGGCTCGCCGACGGCCACCGGGTAGCCCAATTCGCTGGAAAGCACGTTGGCGAAGTAGGTTCCGTTTACCGAGCCTGTAAGCGAGCTGGCCTGGTCGGAGAGGTCGCCGCTCCGGTCGGCAGGCGACGGCACCGAGATTAACCCGGTGGCAACACCCTGAATCGTGCGCGTTCCCTGGTAATCGACAAAGAAGAATGCCTTTTTGTGCTTGATGGGCCCGCCGAAAGTTCCGCCGAATTGGTTTTGCTGGAACGTGCCGATGCCGGGAGAGAAGAAGTCGCGAGTATCCAAACTGGTGTTGCGCACGAAGTCGAAGGCGTCGCCGTGAAACTGGTTGGTGCCGGACTTGGTGGCCAGGTTCACCTGCCCGCCGCTGAAGTTGCCGTATTCGGCGTCAAAATTGTTGGTGATGATGCGCCACTCGGCGATGGAGTCCAGGTTAGGAATGATTGCCGCGCCATTGTTGCGGCCCTCCTCCACGTTAGCGCCGTTCACCATGAAGCCGTTGGCCGTCTCCCGGCCTCCGTTCACGGACTCGTTACCTGCGCTGAGGCCGCCGGAAACAGGTCGATCGGCGATCAGGGTCGTATTGGTATAAGGTGACACGCCAGCTTGAAGATGGAGCAGGTCCGTATAGCTGCGGCCGTTGAGCGGCATGGCGGTGATCCGGGTGCTTCCAATCACTTCGCCCATCTGCGTGCTGCGCGCCTCCACGTGAACCGCCGTGCTCGAGACGGTCACCTGCTGCGTCTGAGCGCCTACCTGGAGGGATACGTCCACCTTTAGCGCGGAGTTGGCGTTAATCACCAGGCCGGTTTCGCGGAAGGCGCGAAAACCCGTCTGCCGCACTTCGATATCATAGGTGCCGATGGGAAGGGCGGGGAAGTTGTAAAAGCCCGCGGCATCGGTTTTGACAGCCGAACTGATACCCGTTTGCGTGTCGAGGGCAATCACCTGTACGCCGGGAATCACGGCGCCGCTCGGATCCCTCACCACGCCGGAGATGCTTCCCGTAATCGCGGCCCAGGCGGCGAGCGCCCCCAGAAGTAATGCCGCCAACACCTGCAGTGCATTTTGCCGGACAGACATTTTGCCACCTCCTGGAAAGCGGATCGCCGTGCCACGGTAATTCTTTTTACCCTTATTCCGTATCAGTAGTGGGATAGTGGATTTGGAGAGAAAAGTCAACAGTTTTAGGTTTTTCAAGGTAATGCCTCAGTTTCAGGCGCCTAGAGGCGACTTTACGCCGCCATTTTTGGATGGCGGGATAAACCCGCCGCTACATCCGCGCCCGAAACTGAGGCAGTACTTTTCAAGTTCTCGCGTCACCGGCCAAGCGAGGTCGAGCATGCAGCGGATTGTCTCCAATGAGATTCTGGACAGCGGCCTGGTGAGTCCCCAGGAATTGCAGACCAGCTTCGATGATCTGTGGAGGATCAACCGGTGGTTTGGAGGCGTTAGCGGAACGCTGCAGTTGCTGGAACGCGTTTTAGCCCGGACAGGATTGCGTGCGCCGCGGGTGCTTGACGTCGGGGGCGGCGACGCGCGGTTGGCCGCGCGCCTGCGTGACGAGCTTGGCCGGCGAGGTGTTCGCTCAGAATTCGTAGTCCTCGACCGGAACGTCTCGCATCTGCGCGTGCTAGCGACGCCTGCCGATGCCGTACTGCGTGTCGCAGCCGACGCGCTCCAACCGCCCTTCCACGACTCAAGCTTCGACGTGGTGATGTGTAACCTGTTCTTGCACCACTTTTCCGGTCCCGCGGCGGCGAGCTTGCTGCGCGCGATGCTGGCGATGGCCGGCGGAGCGGTGGTGGTAAACGATCTGGATCGGCGGCTGTTCGCCTATCTCTTGATCCGTTACGCCACGTTTCTCACTCGGAGCCCAATTGCCCGCCAGGATGGCGCTGCGAGTGTTCGCCAGGCTTACACGCCGGCTGAAATTGCCGCCATGGCGCGGGAGACCGGGGCCGCAAGCTTTGAGGTGACGCGGCTTCCGTTTCTCCGCACTGGGCTGATCCTGTGGAAGTAGAGTAGCGCAGCGTGGCAGGATGCGGATGCTTGGGAGCGCGACCATCATGGTCG
>JBOGJW010000446.1:0-6844 GCA_050745245.1 Terriglobia bacterium
GCATATTCCTGCCCGAATAGGGAGGTTTTGCCCGATTTAGGGGCAGGAATCCCGTGGAAAGCCGTTGAAAACAGATGATTCCAAACAGGGGGAACGGTGCGGGATGGGTTTTCTAATCCGAGGGTCGGGGGTTCGAGTCCCTCCACGCCTGCCAGTCTCAGCGCCGCGCATTTTCCGTCTTCACCGGTGATTTCTCGATGAGATCGCTAATCGGTCACTGTCCAACTCCGCGGCTGCGCTCGGACGAGTTGCGGCTCTCAGAACCGCCGGCTCCGCAGTCCAAGACTTAAACCCGCCGATACCGTTTATTCCGCAATCTGCTAGAGTTATTTTCTAATTGCTGCCCGCTTCGGGAGCCGGCGCTTACCGGCACTCTGGGGTTTCGACCAGCGTAGATTCCCGAAGGGCGCCGCTAGGCGCGGCAACTGGCGCTGAAACGGCTGCGCAATCACCAAATGCCTGTTCAAACGAAGTGGGGGAAAAGCCTGGCGCGCGCCAGGGAGATGAGCTCGCAGGAACTCCGCACGCGCCTGCGTCAGGAAGTCTCCAAGCGAACTGACGCCGTAATCTTCGCCCTCGGGGCCGGCAGGATTGTATTGCGCCGGCAGCTCTCGCCCGGCGGGCAGCGTCAGCGCGCCTCCGAGAAAACTCCGCATCAGCTTCCACCATCTCCAGGCCGATTCTTCTTCGAGGCTGACGATCTCCCCGGTTTGACCCACGCGCTTCAACGAGCGCTCCCGCACCAGGCGGAAAGGATCCTAGAGCAAGCGGAGCGCATCTGCCGCCATCGTTTCGACCTGCTGGGGTACGAAAATCTTGACTACGGTGATGCGATTGACTGGCGGCTGGACGCCGTGAGCGGAAAACGCGCGCCGCGCAAAGCCTGGTACAAGATTCATTACCTCGATTTCAATGAAGTTGGCGATCACAAGGTAACTTGGGAACTGAACCGGCACCAGCATCTGGTTACGCTGGCAAAGGCCTGGCATCTTTCCCGTGATCCCCGCTTTGTCGCCGAGCTGGTCAGCCAGTGGCGGCACTGGCATCGTGAGAACCCGTACCCGCGGGGAATCAACTGGGCCAGCAGTCTGGAGGTGGCTTTTCGCAGCTTTTCCTGGATCTGGGTGGGTCATCTGCTCGCAGGCTGCCCGGTTGCGCCTGAATCATTTCAGCGCGAGCTTGCGCGATCGCTCGCGCTCAGCGCGCGCTACATCGAGCGTTATCTTTCCAGCTATTCATCGCCCAACACGCACCTGCTCGGCGAAGCGGCCGGGCTGTTTTTCATCGGCACGCTGTGTCAGAGCCTGCGATTCGCGGCGCGCTGGCAGGCGCTGGGGTGGCGGATTCTTCAGGAAGAAGCGGAGCGCCAGGTGCAAGCGGATGGAACGCATTTTGAGCAGTCCACCTACTATCACGTTTACGCGCTGGATTTCTTTCTTCACGCGCGCACTCTGGCCGCCCTGAACGATATTCCCATCCCCGCGAACTTCGACCGCACGATCAAAAAGATGCTCGACGTCCTCTGCGGCTCATCCCAAGCCGGCTTGGCAACCGGTTTCGGCGACGATGACGGCGGCCGGGTTTTTGATCCACGGCGCAACCGGCGCGAGCACCTGCGCGATCCGCTTTCAATTGGCGCGGCGCTCTTTCGCGACCCTGCGCTGAAAGCCGCGTCCGGCGGACTCACCGAGGAAACACTTTGGCTACTCGGTCTTGCAGGCGCGGAGCGTTTTGGCGCTCTGCCCGATGCCGCGCACAGTCCCGTTTCCACGTGCTTCCCGGACGCTGGGCTTTATGTAATGACGGGCGCCGCGTTCGATACCTGCGACAGGCTCGGCCGCCGCGGGGGTGAGGCGATATTCCAACCTCAGGTCGCCATCGATGCCGGACCGCAGGGCGCGGGAAATTCCGGGCACGGGCACGCGGATGCGCTCAGCATGCAGCTTTCGGTAGCGGGCGAAGAATGGCTCATCGACCCGGGCGCCTGCCGCTACATCACCGCCGGAGGCGAGCGTAACCTGTTCCGGGGCACCACGGCCCACAATACGCTTCAGGTAGATGGCATGAGCCAGGCCGATCCGGTGACGCCATTTGCCTGGCGGAACCTGCCGCACGTGAGCTGCGAGCAGTGGATCACCGGCAAAAGTTTCGACCTGTTTGAGGGCAGCCACGACGGCTACATGCGGTTGCCGGAGCCGGTGCTGCACCGCCGGTGGATCTTCAATCTGAAATCGCGCTTCTGGCTGGTGCGCGACTTGGCGGAAGGCGAGGGCGAACATGCGCTGGAAATCCTGTGGCACTTCGCGCCGTACTTCGCGCCCTCATACACCCCGCCCGGCTTCACGCTGCGCTCCCACACGGCGCCATCGGGCCAACCGCGCGGGCTGGTTGTGATCCCGGCGGAAAGGCACGGCTGGTCTCCCGAGTTTCGCCGGGGACGAATGTCTCCCGTTTACGGAATGGAGATGCTCTCACCCGTCCTCTCGTTTTCGCGGGTGGGGCGCCTGCCGGCTGAGCTGACCATGATACTGGCGCCTGTTGAACAAGCGACTGGGGCCGCCGGGAAGCTTTCCAGTGTTGGCGATGCCGAACAGGGGCGCGCTCGCGGCTGGCGTTACGAAGCGCCACGCGGGCAGCACCTGTTCCTGTTTGGAGATGCGGGCCGGCCATGGCAATTGGGCCGGTGGGCGAGCGACGCGAGCTTCGTTTATGCCGGCATCGAGAGCGGAGCCCCGCTCCGGCTGGCCCTGTGCCGGGGAGGCTACTTCGAGATTGATGGCCGGCGAGCGATAACGTGCAGCGGAAGAGTGGAACGCTGCGAGCTCGCCGCGGCCCGACAAACCGGTGAGCTTTCATGCTCCCAGCCGGACGCCACGGTCGATTACCGTCTCGAGCTTTTAAAGACAGTGATGAGTGGCGGGTAATGAGTGCAGCGCGACCGGCGGCGATCGTTTTCGATTTAACCATTTGCTGAAAAACGTGCAGCGGCGGCTTTATGCCGCCATGCTGGTGGTTGCGAATACTGGATTAATGGCAGTGCAAAAAAGTCGCTACGCTATGTAAGCGGCGTTTTTCAACACTATCTAGCCATCGGTGTGGGGAATTGCGTCTCACTGTCCTTCCAGCCGCTCCTTTTCCTTGAGCCCGCAGCCAGGCTTCCAGCGTGGTTGACGCCGGCATCTCCAAGCGGGATAATCTAGTTAGACGCACACTGGCGACGAACCGGGGCGGCCGTGGAGGTGACGGAATGGCTCTGGAGGACGAAATCAGTGCAGATGTTGTGACCCGCGTTTTCCGGCGAATGTCCGCTGTTTGGGCAAATCGCCGGTGCCGGTTCGCTGTGCGCCAACCCGCAAGGCGTTTTCCAGAACCAAGCCACTCCTCTTACCCCCGGTCTCCATGGCTCAGAAGCTGGCACGCAGCGTTGTCTGGGCAGGTTTCGGTAAACCTGCTCAACTGGCCTATCGCGGTCCCAACTGAGCGGTTGGCCGTCTCGCGACTCTCTCGCGGGGCGACCAATTCGTGCAATCAACTTTAAGAGGAGGTTAGTTATGATTGCTCCATTGATCGGGATGCGGTTCCTGTCGTTTCTAATTCTTCTGATCCTGAGCGCGTTTGCGGCATCGATTGTGCATCACGCGATCCGCTATCGCTTTCTCGATCCAACCGAAGGCTTTTTCTCGAAATGGATTATCGCCTGGATTTGCGCCTGGCTGGGTCCTGCTGTCATTGGCCACTGGTTCAGCCCGGTGATGCTGTGGGACGTCTATATCATTCCTGCGCTGATCGGGGCGTTTGTGGGCGCGTTCATTGTCACCGCGGCGTTCAGGGCGGTAGCCAGGACGCGAATCCATGCTCACGTTGAAACCTTCGAGCAACATCGCGTGGCTTGACGTTCCGAGCCGCGTTGCGCCGGCGTCTCGCGGGCTGGACTTGCGGCACTGCGGCGCCGGCCGCTCTGCGGCGGCAAAGAAGTTGTTGATATTCGCCGGGAGGTCGGTGAATACTCTCCACTTGTATGAGCCGATGCTCCCGGGCTTCGAAAGCTTGCCGCCCCGTCGCGCGAGTTGCATTTCTGATTGTCGCATCGCTGGTCTCGGCGTTTCCGGTGCGGGCGCGCGAGCAGCGGATACCTGTTCGTGACGGCGGTTCGGCCGGGGCGCGAATCTTCACCTCGAGCTGCGCGCTGTGCCATGGTCTGGACGGGCGAGGCGGCGAACACGCTCCGAACATCGCAACAAATCCATCGGTTCAGGGCCTCTCGGACCCCGCGCTCTATCAAGTCATCCAAAACGGCATTCCGGCAGCAGGGATGCCTTCCTTCCGCTCGCTTGGCGCTTCCGGAATCCAAGCGGTGCTTGACTACCTTCGCGCGCTTCAGGGTCGCGGCGCGCTCGCGCCGGTTCCGGGCAGCCCGGAAAGAGGCCGCGCATTGTTCTTTGGAAAAGCGGCCTGCTCGAAGTGCCACATGGTCGCCGGGCAGGGCGGCTTCATCGGCGCGGACCTTTCCACGTACGCGCGCACGCACCCTCCCTCGGAAATCCGCCAGGCGATCGTCTCGCCAGACAAGAACCTGCGCCGCAGTGATGAGATTGTTGTCGTGACTATGCGTGACGGGCGCGCATTTTCGGGGCTCGCACGCAACGAGGACAACTTTTCCCTCCAGTTGCAGACGCCTGACGGCGCATTTCACCTGTTTATGAAGTCCGGCCTGGCGAGTATTCGCCGCGAGCCGCGATCGCTGATGCCTTCCGATTACGACTCGACGCTGACGCCGCAGCAGATTGACGACCTGGTGAGTTTTCTGGTTTCCTCTGCGACGCGCCATTAGTAAATGGGTCTCGCTCAGCGGAGAGCTGACGATTACTTATTGTGAACCACACAACTGCGTCCGCCGGGTCACACCCGGCGGACGTCGATTCCCGTGGCGCGGAACGGTGAAATGGCTTCGTCGGTCGCACCGGCGTCCGTGATGAGAATGTCGATTTCAGAGACAGGACAGACCACTGCCGCCGTCGTTACCCCCAGTTTGCTAGAATCCGCTACCAGGACCTTCTGCCGCGACTGGCGAATCATGGCACGAAACGTGGCGGCCTCATCGGGTTCAAGCAGCGTCACGCCGCGCTCGTGGCAGACTCCGCAGGCCCCAACGAAGATGCGGTCCGCGTAGAGGTCCTGGATGGAATCGACAGCCGCGTGGCCGATCAGCGAAAACCAACCGTACTGTAAGACTCCTCCCGTTACGACCACCTTCAGATCACGCCGTCCGCTCAACTCCATGGCAATATTCACGGCATTGGTCACCACCCTGATGTTTTTGCGGTGGCGGATGCTACGGGCAACCTGCGTGGTGGTGGTACCGGCAGTCAGGATGACGGTCTCCTTCTCTTGAATCAGAGCCGCCGCTGCTAAGCCGATGCGGCGCTTCTCCTTTTCGTAATGCTGCACGTGACGCTGGAAGAGGGAATCGTAGCGGAACGGCTCATAGAGCAAGCGCTCCACCGTGACGGCGCCACCGTGAGTTCTCCGGATCAGCCCCTTCCTTTGCAAGCCCGTTAAATCTCGCCGGACACTTGCTGCCGAAACGCCCAAGGTCGTAATCAGATCGTCGACAGAAACCTCGCCATTTTGCAGGACCTCGTGCAAGATTTGTTCTTCGCGTCGTAACGCGTTTTTCATAGTTCAATGCTCGCTTGCCGGATTGTGCTCCGCTTTTGCGTATTGGCTAATGCCGCGGATGATGGTCGAATCATGCCTCTTCGAGCATAACAGAGTAAGGATTCGGCTGAAATGACTTTCTTATTGACTGTATTGCATTAATTCGATCACAATACCGATTGGTCGGTTTGAGAAGGGGAGGGAGCCGTGGCACAGGAGGGAATCATGCGACATACGATTTTGAAATGCTTTGCAGGATGTTTGCTCGCCACGCTGATCTTCCTCTCGCCCGCGTGGGGGCAAACCGTTACCGGCTCCATCACAGGGCTGGTAACGGACCCTAGCGGCGCTGTCGTGCCCGGGGCGAAAGTCACGGCCGAAAACACTGCCACGGCCGTGAAAACGGTGGCGCAAACGAATGGCTCGGGCGTCTACACGATCCGCTTCCTGCCGAGCGGGACCTACACGATGACGGTGGCGGCGAAGGGGTTCAGCACAGAGAACATCGCCGCGTTTCCAGTGGAGATCGCGCAGACCGTTAAGATAAATGTGGCCCTGAGAATCGCCAGCGTAACGCGCGTCGAAGTGACCGCGCGCGCGCACCCGATCCTCAACACCACCAACGCGACGCTGGGAAATACGCTCACCACCACGGAGATCGCCAATTTTCCGTTGAACGGCCGCAACTTCTCGTCGCTCACCATGTTCGAGCCTGGGGCCATCGCCACTGATCCGACCGGCATGACCGGGAACAACGCCATCGAGCGTAATACCTATAACAATGGCATCGCGTCGATCGACGGCAACCGGCAGCAGGCGAACGATTACGTGCTCGAAGGCGCGGACGACAACGAGCCGCAGAACAATCTGATCGCATACAACCCCGCACCCGACGCAATCGCCGAGGTGCGCGTCATCTCGTCAAACGGGAACGCCACTTACGGAAACACCAACGGCGGCACAGTCGTCACCGTGTTGAAATCCGGCGGAAACCAGTATCACGGCTCGCTGTACGGTTTTCTTGAGAACTACAGGCTGGACGCCAACACCTGGGGCGACAACTTGAATGGCAGCCCAAAACCGCACTACACGCAGACCATCTTTGGCGGGACATTCGGCGGGCCCATCAAGCGCAACAGGCTCTTCTTTTTTGGCGACTATGAGGGCATACGCCGCAACTTCGCGC